>CAIZMK010000295.1 GCA_903934035.1 uncultured Methylococcaceae bacterium | reverse complement strand
ATACCGGCTTTATGAAGTGCTTTAACTAAGTCTCGAAACTCTTGTACATGGGTACCCTGCTCAGGAGTGACGCAATAGCCAGGATGTGGACTAAAAAAACTATGCGTGCTGTAACCCCAATAATTTCTGAGCCCTAAATCAAAGGTATTGCTTGGAACATCTTGCTCATCGAAAGCCATCACTGGCAATAACTCAACATGAGTAATGCCTAGTTGCTGTAAATAAGGTATTTTTTCAATCAAACCCGAAAAAGTACCTGGATGAGTGACTTTTGAAGAAGGATGACGAGTAAAGCCGCCCACATGTAATTCGTATAGGATCGTTTTTTCGCTACGAACGGCTAAAGGCACATCACCTTCCCAGTTATAGCTATCATCAACCACCATACAACGCATAGCCGTTTTGCTATTATCACCTGGCTTACAAGCAACTTTACGATCCCAGCGTTTTTGACTAACGGCACAAGCCCAAGGGTCTAATAAATGTTTTTCTTTTTCAAAACGAAACCCAGAATCACGAGTATGGCCAGGGCCATCCATACGCCAAACATACCAAACACCTGCTGGCAAATGGCTGACATAAACATGCCAAGAAAAAAAAGTACGATTTACGTCTTCTTGCAACTTAATGATTTGAAAAGGCTCGTCACAATCAGCGCTTTCAAACAACAAAAGCTCCACCTGCTCGGCATGGCGGCTGAAAATGGAAAAATTAACGCCTTTAGAATTGAATTTAGACCCTGATGGATAGGGTTTGCCATGCATGACTTTATAGGGTTGATGCATATTATTTTCTCACTTTTTATGTCAGTTAAGACTATCCAAATATTAAGCCCAGGTTAAGGATGGTCTTGTTCTCTAGTGAGAACCCGCACTTTAGCAGCATAAACCTATTTTAAAATAACAATAAACAGCACTAGCATAATGACTGGAGGTTATTATAGCCTAAGCGTGGCGTAATAAGCGCTTGTTTTTGTTCATATCACGGCAAAACCAGTTAGTTATCATGATCAACTATGCTCTATGCAGACTCATTAAGCAGAGCTATCTAAACAAGTTTCTACGACGTGGGAACGATAAAAAACACCTTAGGGGCGAATCTGTCGCCCCTACAGCTGAAACGCTTTTTTCTTATCCTTAACTGTGGGCAATTACCGAGGTATTAAAGAACGTTCATATATTAATGAATAGTCGCTAACAGCACTATTCAAATAAGCCGCCGATTGCATCTCCATCAACCTTGAGCTCGTGCGTCTAAATTCAAAAGCACCATCACCCTCAATATAAATATCCTGAGGAGGCACTTCGGCTGTACAAAATAATTTTACCTTATGCTCATAGAGCGTATCAATTAAGGTCATAAAACGTTTCGCCTCATTACGCTTATCGGCACTTAATCTAGGAATGCCTTCCAAAATAAGTACTTTAAACTGCTTAACCATCTGCAAATAATCAACAGCACCTAAAGCTTGCACACAAAGCTGATCAAAACTAGCCAGCGCCACCTCGTTATAGATCGCCGTCAATAAGACCTCTCTACCTAGCACAGCTAAAACACTTCTTTGTAAGGGCGCAGACCTTGTATGGTACTGATAGTGCTGTCGCACAAAATTATCTGCCTCCATATTTAGTGGGTAGTGATAAGTGCGCTCCAAAGCCTGCTGAAATGTTTGACGATAATCATTTTTAGCCTCTAGCTTTATAAGAGTGGCTACTCTTAACAACAACTGGGTGAAAACCAAGAATTGTGCGCGTTGTAAGCCGCCTTGATATAAATCATCAGGGTGTCGATTAGAGGTAATCACTACAACAAGACCCGAATCGAATAAATGACTAAACAATCTTTCCATGATCATAGCATCGGCTATATCGGTCACATGAAACTCATCAATACAGAGTAACAATACTGATGATCTTATTTTTTCAGCTAAAGCTTGCATAACACTGCCTTGATGCGCTTGCTGATGCCATTGATGAATGAAATCATGAGCCTCAAGCATAAACACATTAAAATGCACGCGGCGTTTTTGTTGAAAGGGACAAGCCTCATAAAATAAGGCCATCAACAAAGATTTGCCTCGCCCGACCTCTCCGTATAAATACAAACTACGGCAAAGTGCAGGAGCAGACAACAAGTACTGAGTAAATCCTGCGCGTTGCTGATAATTAACCAAGGCAACTAGGTTATTCAGCAAATTTTGTAAGGACTGCAAAGCAGCCATTTGAGTCTCATCATGCTGCAATTGGCTCTCATTTACCAATTGTTGATAACGCTGCTTAAGCACACTAGACACATCCACAGAGAGGCTTTTAGTTGTTCGCTGAAAAAATGTTTTAATCATATTACTTACAATCAACTCACAAATGATCAAACATAAAATTACCAGATTAAGTGCATAATAATAACAGCCAAAAAACAAAAGCAAAATTAAGTCTAAATATAGCAAATAAAATCAAACGACTCAGTGATGGTATATCAAGCTTTTTTACTAGATAATAGCGCCATTATTCACTTATTCCAGAGAACCTCATGAGCAACGTCTTTAGTTTTACCGGCACTATCGGCAGAGATGCTGAAGTCAGATACGCACCTTCGGGCATGGCTATATTAAATGTTACCGTCGCCAACAATATCGGCTTTGGTGACAAACAACAAACCTTATGGATACGTGTCGCCTTATTTGGCAAACGCGCCGAAGGCTCGCTAAAAGATTATTTAAAAAAAGGCCAGCAAGTCTTTGTTTCTGGGGAACTTAGCCAAAATGAATATAGAGCCAATGACGGCACAACCAAAACCAGCTTAGAACTTAATGCCAATATTATTGATTTAGTAGGCAGACGTAACGAAGGCGGAGCTCCGCAACAAAGCTATCAAGACAATACTATGCGTGAACCTACACCCACCAGAGCAGCGTCCATTAGTCATGACAATTTTGATGAACCCTACGATGACGATGTGCCTTTTTGATAATATTAATTAATATCTTAAGCTACCATATTCAAAGCCTAATCAATCAAGATTAGGCGTATACAAACGGGTATTATTAAAAGTGCGGGGAAAAGCAATATTGAAAGCACATCCTATAAAAAAATATTAGTTTATTATTTTGTATCACTTTAAGTTGATAACTTAAGATTATTATTAATTCCCCACACATTTAATCGCACCCTATACAAACAGCTCTAATGAGATTTTCATGAGCCTTTCTAAACAGTTAAATAAGCTAAATCCGCCAACTATTTGATGCCTCTGGCTTAATAAAGTTATCCCCATATCCTGTGGATAACTCTGTGCATTAAACCTTTATAAAGACCCTAACTCACTAATTTTTAGCAGCGTTTCTTAAATTGTACAATTTTTATACAATCGCTTTCTGCAACACAAATCAACAACTTACGATTAACTTTGCTCTGATATTTAAAAAATCGTGGCTAACACTCGGTTTTATATAGACTGCCATTACTATGTGCGTAACTTATCAAAATAAGTGACAGTGGAGTAGTTTGACTATATTTATTTAAGTCCGTAAGTCGTAGGGCGGATTCGCGACAGCAAACCGCAGCACACTCGTAAGCTTGAAAACAATCAAAAAAAACCTCACGAAGAAGCATCCAAGTGAGGCTTAGTTTATCGCTCCGTATGTGGTGGATTGCTAGCGAGATTGTGAAAGTATTATGACTTTAGCTTCCCCCTTTGTAAAAGGGGGATCTAGGGGGATTTTATTAAGTCATAGGTTATTGAAATTTAATAATAATTTTTTAATAGATCAAATCTCCCCTAACCCCTCTTTGCTAAAGAGGGGTATAAAAAGAATACTTT
>CAIZMK010000294.1 GCA_903934035.1 uncultured Methylococcaceae bacterium | reverse complement strand
TACAATCAATATTGGGTTAACGAAAGAACCGTTAGCCCAAGCTACTGCAACTAATTGCTGGGATTCCGCTCTCGAGACTGTGAAAGTATTTTTTTATTCCCCTCTTTAGCAAAGAGGGGTTAGGGGAGATTTGACCTATTAAAAAATTATTATTAAATATAAATAACCTATGACTTAATAAAATCCCCCTCGATCCCCCTTTTACAAAGGGGGAAGCTAAATTCATAATACTTTCACAGTCTCTTACGCTCGTAAAGTCTTATTCCGGCCTACAATTCTATCGCTAAGCTAAGCAACAAAACTCGTGAGTTTTGATTTAAATAACAAGAGTTATGTCGGGTTACGCTATCGCTAACCCGACCTACAAAAAAGTGTAACTGTGGGCAGAGGCAGATATTAATCTTCCAACTGCTGTATACCGTCTAGCCACCATTTTGGCTGCACACTGACGGTAGGTTTAATAAAATGCCAGATTTCTTTAATCTGTTGGGTAGAGCCATTGATATCTTCGCGCATGATGGCATCAAATAACACAGTCGCTTGCAACTCAGAGCCTATTTCCCGGACTTCTAATAACTCAGCATCTAACTTTAATAGCTCGGTGACATTATCAGTCGTCAAAGCTTTCAGTTGAGACTGAATCTCAGCAAAGACCTTGTCCGTGGTTAAACCTCTGATTTCGGCTAAATCTTTATCGTCCCAAGCTTTTTGCAAGGCGCTATATGCCATTTTTGCACCTGATAAAAAAGCCTGACTATCAAAGCCTTGTGGTATTTTGCTTTGCTGATTATTCTGACTGAAAGATGATGCAACTGGCTTTTTAAATAAAATATCGGTATCGAGGCCTGCCGGATTAGAGGGCATGGTGGGCGATTGAGTGCCATAAGCACTGCGCTGATAAGACTGTTGTGAAGCAGTACCGGCTTTAGAGCCAAATAACTTATACAATACATAAGCTAAGCCTAGTAAAACCAGAATATCCATAACATTAATATTCTCAAAGGCACCACCAAAGAATAACGCACCTAATAAGCCACCCAAAGCTATTCCACCTAGCATACCCATTAGGCCACCACGTTGAGCCATGCCTTGTCTTGCCGTTTGATTTTGAGCGGTTGCCTGTTGTTGACTGCCAGAACGACTAGGTGGTAAGGCTGAGCGTTGAAATGGTGCATTGTAAGCAGGCTTACTTCCAAAAGAACTACCTCCCCCAAAACGCTTAGCTTCAGCATCGTTCATGCCCGATAACACTAAGCAAACACCGATAACTAAGAAAGCAACCATAGAGCTATATTTATTCATGAATTCACCTGCGTTAAATTAAGTTGTCATTATTCTAGTTTAGAATCATCAAAAGGATATCATTTGCCTTGAATACTTCCCGGCGCCAACCCTCACTGCCCAAAATCAAGCATTTGTAGGGGCGACAGATTTGCCCTGTATCATGGAACATCGGAATACTAGGCGAATCTGTCGCCCCTACAGGAGTAGGTATCTACACAAGCTTCTTATCGGCGTGGAAACGATAAAAAACACCGTAGGGGCGTATTGCATACGCCCAACATTGAAAGTCCAATGTTATAGAGCTTATTTTATAAGGGCGTATGCAATACGCCCCTACGACCTTCACCACAAGGTTATCGTTCGCGCGTGGGAATGCTAACCATTATTTGTGTAGATACCTATGCCCCTACAGAAGTAGCGCTTTTTTCCTATACTTAACTGTGGGCAGTTGTAGTGGTTTAACAAATCACTGGCACCATTGGCGTGGAAGTTCTGTCTTGCTTATCTACCTATAAACTTAAGATTAAACCAACACTCTGTTTTTAAAGTATAATTGATATAAGTTAACATATTATGACCGATACATTAATATAACATAAGCCTATATGCTTCTAACACTACGCAAATTTTTGATCATATTTCTAACGATACTGCAATTGTTTGCCCCGTTAGTTCATGCTCATGCGAGTGACTCACATAGCAATCAAGGCTTTCATGTACCAGGCTTAGAGGACTTCAGCAGCCAGCATGACTCACTTGCTTACCTAAAAGCTCCCGCATTCCATACTTGCGTCGATGGCGTACTTGTTAGCGTTGGCTTAGGCCTTAAACAAAAAGAAAATCCTGCTATAGTCAATAATAATTGTTATATAGTCCAACAGATACCTTCATTAGCTAAGCCAAACTTAGTCTCAAAAAGCTATGATTCAACATTGGATCAATCATTACTGTTAGCTTTAGTTACATCATCACCGCCTACTCGAGCCCCGCCTCGCTTATAAGAAATTAAACATAACTCATTTGTAATTGGCGTACAAACCAAGGTTTGTATTCAACGTTTGATTCAAATAACCTGAAAAACTGCGGCTTTTGTAACTCTATCAACAAACGCCAGCATGCTTTATCTTTCACGCGACAAAACGCATTGAGCTTACTATGTATTTCTTAACTGTCATCAGAAAATTTGTGCCTAGGCTAGCACCTGCACTTTTTCTTTCCACACTATTTTTAGCCTTAACCCTCCCCGTCCAGGCCTTGCCCTCTGATTGGCAGAATCCAGAAATAGCCCATGCCGTCGATCATCATGATCCTATTTTTTTGGATGAAACCTTAAGCTTGGCTAAGCTTATAGATTTAACTATGGAAAAATATCCTGACACTACTTGGCTCAATGCCTTAGAAGAACAAGCAGCAGCAATAAACGAACGCAGTCAAAGTTGGACGGCAGGAGCTACTCAAGCCACTTTAGGTTATCAATCTATGAGCACTTTTAAATTAAATTATGGCTCAGTAGGACTGCAAGTGCCGCTTTGGAATTTAGGGCAACGTGATGCTGAGCATCAACTAGCCACTCAAGCTGAAACGAGTGCAGAAGCGCAAGCGACTGCCATTAAGTTACGCGTTGCTGGCTTGATTAGAGGCGCGTTATGGGACATGGATCTCGCCAAAATCCGCTATGAACAAGCTCAAGCGGAGCTTGGAATTTATGAGCGTTTATTAAGCAGCATTCATCGTCGTGTTGAACTAGGTGACTTACCTAAGGCTGATGAATTATTGGCAAAGTCTGAATTGTTGCAAAAACGCTCCACTTTTACGAATGCAGAAGCAGAGCTCATGCATAGCCGTAAACGCTACACATCGATTACCCAAATCAATAAAGTACCCTTACATTATGAAGAAGAGTTAGTCGCTTTAAAGGAGTATGGACAAAACCATCCTAGCTTAGCAGCGATTAATCATCAGATTGAGCACAAACAAGCTGAGCTTAATGCCCTTAAAGCCATAGGCTCTGGCCAAAGCCATGCTATTGCTGGCTTATTAAGCGATGAAGGTATTGATTCCCGTAGTAATAAAGCTGAGTTCTTTAATGTCGGCGTTATCGTGCCTTTTGGTGGCAGTGTTCATGCACAACCACAGATAGCAGCGCTTAATGTTGAACTCAATAAGCTCATCGCTGAACGCGCTCAACTAAATCGCAACTTAGAACAAGCTCATCATGAAGCTGAACATAATTTAGAAGTTAATCGTGTTGAACTTGATACCGCTAATGAACAAAAGGCCGTTTCAGAAGAGCTATTAACCATGACCCAACTGGCCTTTTCGGTAGGAGAAATTCATTTATTAGATTTATTGAAAATTGAGTCCAGAACCCAGCAAGCCATACTTTATGCTAAAGAACGCGCCGTGATGTTGCAACGAGACAAGGCCCTGTATAACCAAGCCGTAGGAATGATGCCATGAGATTACCTAAGTTCAAGACCCAACAAAAAAGATTCAAAGCACCTGCGGCCTTATGTCTGTTATTAACCAGCTTAGGCTGTATTTCCCCTGCACTAGCC
>CAIZMK010000293.1 GCA_903934035.1 uncultured Methylococcaceae bacterium | reverse complement strand
TGTAGCGACAGAGGCGGTGAAAGTATTCTTATTATTTCCCCTCTTTAGCAAAGAGGGGTTAGGGGAGATTTGATCTATTAAAAAAATATTATTAAATATCAATAGCCTATGACTTAATAAAATCCCCCTCGATCCCCCTTTTACAAAGGGGGAAGCTAAAGTCATAATACTTTCACAGCCTCTAACGCTTATCCACCCTACAAAACTTATGCCTAATAACCTAGCAGTGCGCTTGTACCCAATCACAAACACCGGCTAATGCAGCATCCAATTTGCTTGGATCATTGCCGCCTGCCATAGCTAAATCAGGTTTACCACCACCTTTGCCACCCACTTGAGTGGCGACAAAATTCACTAAATCACCGGCTTTTATCTGAGTCATTTTATCTTTAGATACACCAGCAACTAAATTGACTTTGTCGCCATCGACGACCGCTAGAACGATGGCACAACTACCTAACTTGTTTTTTAATTGCTCTGCCATTTCACGTAGTGATTTAGCATCTACATCAGTAAGCTTTACTGCTAACACTTTTAGACCAGCGATATCAACCGCCTGAGCACCTAATTCATCACCAGCAGAACTCGCTAGCTTTGAGTTTAAGCGTTCCAGTTGTTTTTCTAGTGCGCGCGTTTTCTCTAGCAATTGCTCGACTTTTTCAGCTGTTTTTTCGGGAGCGCTTTTTAATAAACTTGCCACTTGATTTAAGGCTTTATCACGATTAGCTATCCATTCAATACAAGCGGCTCCGGTGACTGCTTCTATACGTCTAACGCCTGCGGCAACACCGGTTTCACTAATAATTTTAAAGCAACCAATATCCCCTGCTCGCTCGACATGGGTACCACCGCATAGCTCAGTTGAAAACTCTCCTATTTTTAATACCCGAACTTCAGCGCCGTATTTTTCACCAAACAAGGCCATTGCTCCAGCTTGCACAGCCTCATCTTTGGCCATGATTTGTGCAGTTACTGAATTATTAATACGTATTTGCTCATTAACCAGACGCTCAAGCGTATCAATTTCTTCAGAGGTCACTGGCTCAAAATGAGCAAAGTCAAAACGTAAACGTTCAGTATTAACCAATGAGCCTTTTTGACTAACATGCTCACCTAAAGTCTGTCTTAAAGCGGCATGTAATAAATGTGTCGCGGAATGATTAAGTTCGGTAGCAACACGATCTACCTTGTTCACGATAGCAGAGCATGATTGACCCATAGTCAAAGTGCCTGACTGTACTGAGCCTTTATGTAAAAACAAAGTACCCGCTTGTTTTTGTGTATCCTTAACATCAAACACTGCATTAGCAGTGGCAATTTGTCCACTATCACCAATCTGACCACCAGACTCTGCATAGAAAGGTGTTTTATCTAAAACCACCAAGCCTTCTTCACCTGCTTGTAAACAATCAACCGGCTGTCCCTGTTTATACAAAGCAATAATATGCGCTTGATCATCCAATTGCTCGTAGCCAGTAAATTCAGTCTGACTATCCAGCTTAATATCTTGATCGTAATCTGCAGCAAAACTACTGGCTGAACGCGCTCTTTCGCGCTGTGCATTCATAGCGGCTTCAAAGCCCTCATGATCAACGGTCAATTGATTTTCACGCGCAAAATCAGCAGTTAAATCGACAGGAAAACCGTACGTATCATAAAGTTGGAAGACTGTTTCACCAGGAATGACTGAACCTTGCATTTTAGCAACACAAGCTTCGAGTATTTTCATACCCTGCCCTAGTGTTTCGGCAAAACGCTGTTCTTCTTTCTTTAAGATTCGTTCAACATGAGCCTGTGCTTCTTTAAGTTCTGGAAAAGCTGTGCCCATTTCCAAAGCCAAAGGCGCAACCAATTTATAAAAGAAAACATCATGAATGCCTAAGCGGTAACCGTGACGGATGGCGCGTCGAATAATTCGACGTAACACATAACCTCTACCCTCATTAGAAGGCATGACCCCATCAGCAATTAAAAAGGAGCAAGAACGAATATGATCGGCAATAACCCGTAAAGAACTCAGCGTTAAATCAGTAGTACCTACCAGTTCAGCAGCGGCTTTTAATACTGGCTGGAATAAATCAATTTCATAATTGTTATGCACATCTTGCAAAACGGCGCTGATGCGCTCTAGTCCCATACCGGTATCAACGGAGGGTTTAGGCAATGGCGTTAAAGTCCCATCCGCAGCACGGTCATACTGCATAAATACCAGATTCCAAACTTCGATATATCGATCGCCATCTTCATCTGGCGTACCCGGAGGGCCACCCGGTATATCTTCACCATGATCATAAAATATTTCCGTGCAAGGACCACAAGGCCCTACATCACCCATAGACCAAAAATTATCTTTAGCACCTATTCTTGATAAGCGATTAGCAGAAACACCCACTTCATTAATCCAAATAGCTTCGGCTTCAGCATCTTCATCAAAAACCGTGACCCATAACTTTTCAGCAGGTATGCCTAGTTCTTTCGTTAAAAAATCCCATGCATAATGAATAGCGTCTTTTTTAAAGTAATCACCAAAGCTGAAATTACCGAGCATTTCAAAAAAAGTATGATGCCTTGCGGTATAACCTACATTTTCTAAATCATTATGTTTACCACCTGCTCTAACGCAGCGTTGCGTGGTGACTGCCTTATTAAAATCGCGCTGTTCTCGACCTAAAAACACGTCCTTGAACTGCACCATTCCGGCATTAGTAAACAATAAAGTAGGATCATTTCCTGGCACCAATGAGCTTGAAGGCTCTATTGAATGTCCTCGTTGATGGAAGAATTCCAAAAAGGCGGTGCGCAACTCAGCGCTAGTCATTTTTTTCATGGTCTGTGTGATTTCAAAAGGATGCTTTAAGGCAGCCTACAATTTAATATTTAAATGATCAAATAAAGTACTTATCATCGTGCTGGAAAAACCGCGTTGCATTAAAAACCGACTGCGTTTTGCCCATTCATTACGATCCAAAACCGAGGCCTGCTTATATTTTTTACTATAAACCTGCTCCAGCAGATCCATCCAACTTCCTGCTAATTGCTGAACTACGTCATCAACATCATAGTTATCGATACCATTTTTACGTAGCTCATAACTGATCCAAAGTGGACCATAACCTTTATTAATGCGGTAGCGGGTGAAGCTTTCCGCATAACGTAGATCACTCTGCCAATTTTGCACAGCTAAGTCATCAATAACAGCAACTATGCCATCAGCATCCCAACCCTTTGCCAGAGATTTATTAAGCAATTCTTTTTGGCTATGCTCTCTACGCACCAACAAAGCCAAGCAATAGTCTTTAATTGACTTTAGGTCACTAATAGCTAAGGTTTGCTCTTCATTTATTTGGGGTAAGAACAAGCAAAGTCTCCGAGATTAAATATCATCCTCAGGGACTTCAGTGATAGGAGCCAGTTTCTTAAAGGCTTCATCTCTTATTTTAGCTTCAATTTCTTTAGCTTTTTCAGGATGTTCTTTTAGGAATTGTTTTACATTTTCTTTGCCTTGACCGATTTTCTCATCACCGTAACTATACCAAGAACCGGACTTTTGAATGAAGCCATAAGTGACGCCTAGGTCGACTACTTCACCTAAAAAGGAAATACCTTCACCGTATAAAATCTCAAACTCAGCTTGTCTAAAAGGTGGCGCGACTTTATTTTTGACGACTTTTACTCGGGTTTCATTGCCGATAATCTCATCACCTTTTTTTACTGAACCAATCCGACGTATATCTAAGCGTACCGACGCATAAAACTTGAGGGCATTACCACCGGTAGTGGTTTCAGGACTACCGAACATAACGCCAATTTTCATACGTATTTGGTTGATAAAAATAACCAAGGTATTAGAACGTTTAATGTTCCCAGTTAGTTTTCTTAAAGCCTGTGACATCAAGCGTGCTTGCAAGCCCATATGAGAATCGCCCATATCGCCTTCAATTTCAGCTTTAGGTGTTAAAGCCGCTACCGAGTCAATAACTACTATATCCACCGCCCCCGAGCGCACTAACATATCGGTAATTTCTAAAGCTTGTTCACCGGTATCGGGTTGCGAAACTAACAACTCATCGACATTAACACCAATCTTTTCAGCATAGCCAGGATCCAAAGCATGTTCCGCATCAACGAAAGCCGCAGTGCCACCTAGTTTTTGCATCTCCGCAATCACTTGTAGAGTTAAAGTCGTTTTACCTGAAGACTCAGGTCCATAGATTTCGATGACGCGACCTCGAGGCAAGCCACCACAGCCTAAAGCAATATCTAAGCCCAAAGAACCGGTAGATACGATATCAATATCACGAGAAGCCGTCACATCCCCCATGCGCATGACCGAGCCTTTACCAAACTGCTTCTCAATCTGCATAAGGGCTGCGCCTAATGCTTTCTTTTTGTTCTCATCCATTATTATTGCCCTGTTGATTCAAAATATATTAACGATCGAATTAATGACTTTTTTATACTTAAAGCACTTACAGTTATAGATTTAAACAAGTTTATCGTTCCCAAGCTGCGCATCGCTGGAACGATGCAAATGTAGGCCGGAATAAGGCTTTCCGAGCGTCAGCGAGTAAAGCGTTTCCGGCATTCACATCGGTACGTGTGCCGGAAACGCCACCACGCGCTACGCATGGGTGGTACTGCAAAACTCTAAATTAATATCGTGCCCAGGCTCTGCGTGGGAACGATAAACAAGGCGAAAGTATATCACATAGAGATTCTGACAGCCTTTAGCCTTTAGCCCTTAGCCTTTAGCCTAAATTAACCAAAGCCCAGCAATTACATAATCAAATCTAATTATTTTGCAGCGCATTAACTTGCATATAGCGTTGTTTAATACCCTGAGCTAATTGATGTACTGCCATCGCATATTTATTACTATTATTATATTTCTTGATTACACTAAAATTAGGATAGATATGCCAATACTCATTACCTTCATAAGTACTTAATTCAATAACACTGGCATCAGTGTCTGGCGTTGAGCGCTTAGTGACGGGATTATGTAATTGCCAACCACTATGAGCAAAATAATTAGCGACACTGCCTATCGCATCTTTGGCATGCCATAAATCACGACGCCCATCGTTATTAAAATCAACAGCTAAGGTTTTAAAATTACTTGGCATAAATTGACCATAGCCCATTGCCCCTGCCCAAGAACCTTGGGGTTGCCTAGGATCAAAGCCTTCATCACGCGCCATCAATAAAAAACTTTCTAGCTCGGACATAAAATAATTAGAACGCCTAACAGTATCAAACGACAAAGTCGTCAAGGCATCCAGAATATTGGTTTTACCAAAGTTCTTACCAAAATAGGTTTCAACACCAATAATACCAACTAGATATTCTGGATCAACCCCGTAAGTAGTGCTGGCTTTTTGAATAGCGTCTGCATTATTACGCCAAAACTCCACACCATTATTGATGTGCGCTTCGGTCAAAAACTTATCACGATAACGTGTCCAACTACCTAAACTGGGTTTGGTCGGACCAGTAGTCGGTGGCGCAGGATTTTCCAAACGTATTACTGAATCGAGTCGATTAGCTTGTGAAAATAAGCCATTTAAATAGCTCAAGGAAAAACCTTGCTTATGCACCATACGCGAAATAAAATTCTGTAGGGCAATAGAATTAGCGTAAGTCCCTGTTAATTGTTTTGCTGCATAATGACGAGAACTCGGCACTTTAGCTGGATTAGAAGAGAGCTGAGCATCCTCAACACTTGTACTATCAAGTGCTGGCACTTGAGCTACGTTAGTAGGCACGGGCTCAACAGCAATCTTCTCTGGACTACTCGCACAACCTGCGAGCATAGCAACAATAACTAACTTAACAAAACGCTTAACGACTAAACTACCCATATTGCTATACTCTTGATCATTGCTATTAAATAAAGTCTTTCGATAATTAACAAAATAATGAGCCTTTATTTAAAGCCTACTTAATAAACGCAGTATTTTATCGCAATATGATTACATTTGCGTATTTTCGGTAATTAAAATTCATGACTATCATTCAACACTGGTTAACTGACGCTATCAAAACTCCCTCACCTAATTATGATGAACGCTCCGACGCCAATGACATCTCATTAATAGTCATACATTGCATCAGCCTTCCTCCCGGTGAATTTGATACCCCTTACATAGACCAATTATTTTGCAACACCCTCAAGCCTGATGACCATCCTTATTTTAAAGACATATATCAACTGAAAGTATCAGCACATTTATTAATTAAACGTAATGGTGTATGCGTGCAATACGTGGCGTTTAACCAACGCGCTTGGCATGCAGGGCAATCAAGCTATAACAGCAGAGAACGCTGCAATGATTTTTCTATCGGCATAGAACTTGAAGGCACTGAAAGCAGCGTTTACACCGCTGCACAATATTCAAAACTGAATAAAGTCATTGATAGCTTATTAGCCACCTACCCTAAACTTTCAAGACAACGAATAACGGGACATAGCGACATTGCTCCAGGAAGAAAAACAGATCCAGGACCGTCATTTGATTGGCAGAAGATTTTACCCAACCACCCATAGGTATCTACACAAATAATTGTTAGCATTCCCACGCAAGAACGATAACATTGTGGTGAAGATCGTAGGGGCGTAT
>CAIZMK010000292.1 GCA_903934035.1 uncultured Methylococcaceae bacterium | reverse complement strand
TTACTGGTTTCGACCTGCTCTGCCGCCATAATCCATTTAGGCTTGATTTTATGGAGCCCAGAACCCGGAAATATAAAGAACTTTAAGCCCCTAGCACCCAAATACTCATAAGGATCATGGCGAAAACCGATATTTGATAACATGCCCGTTAATAGCGCTCGATGCACTTTCTCATAACCCGCTTCATCGGTATTTGGGTGCATTTTTAAATCACCCTTAATCACCTGCATGATTTGCGCATGTATATCAAACCACTCGCGCATACGTAAGTAAGATAAGAAATTATCAGTACAATACTTACGTAATTTGTTATTCGACAAATGCTTTTTCTGGTCTTCGTAAGTATTCCAAACATTTAGTAATGTTAGAAAATCCGATTCAGGATGACGAAAAGCCGCATGCTTAGCATCGGCTTGCTGCATCTTATCGGCAGGCTTTTCACGCGGATCTTGCACACTTAAGGCTGAAACGATGATCGCCACTTCGGTCAAGCAATGCTCATGGCTTGCGGCAATGAGCATGCGCGCTAATTTAGGATCGGTCGGAAACTTAGCCAATTGCTTGCCGACCTCAGTCAACTTGCCGGACTTATCTAAGGCATTGACTTCATGCAGCACATTTTTACCATCCCGAATCATCTTATCTTCGGGGGGTTCTAAAAAGGGGAAGTCTTCAATATCACCCAAATTTAAGGCCGTCATTTGTAAAATAACCGCCGACAAATTGGTACGCATGATTTCAGGCTCGGTAAACTCCGGTCTGGCTAAATAATCATCATGCGAATACAAACGAATACAGATACCTTCAGCAACTCGACCACAACGACCTGCCCTTTGATTAGCCGACGATTGCGAGACACGTTCAATAGGCAAACGTTGGATTTTACTGCGATGACTGTAACGACTAATACGCGCATGACCGCTATCAATCACACCACGAATACCCGGCACTGTTAACGAAGTTTCTGCAACATTGGTCGCCAGCACGATTCGCAACTTACCACCTTTCGGCTTAAAGACCCGCTCTTGCTCACTCACACTCAGCTTAGAATACAAAGGCAACACATCATATAGAGTAGGATGATGCTTTTTTAAAGAGTCAGCGGTTTCGCGAATTTCACGCTCACCACTCAAGAAGATTAAAATATCGCCGCGCAAATCCCGATACAGCTCATCAACCGCATCCAATATGGCGTTTTGCAAATCATCCGAAGTCTCATCATCTTCTTCTTTTTGCTCGATAGGCCGATAACGCATTTCTACCGGATAGGTGCGACCCGATACCTCAATAATTGGCGCATTATTAAAATGAGTAGCAAAACGCTGAGTATCGATGGTCGCCGAGGTAATAATCAGTTTTAAATCGGGACGCTTAGGTAACAGCCATTTCATATAGCCAATTAAAAAGTCGATATTTAAACTGCGCTCATGCGCCTCATCAATAATAATGGTGTCGTATTGGTTTAAATACGGATCATTTTGCGATTCCGCCAGCAAAATACCATCGGTCATTAACTTAATTAATGAATCAGCATGGGTTTTATCATTGAATCTAATCTTATATCCGACCGACTTACCTATCGGCTCACCCAACTCTTCGGCAATACGATCAGCGACAGTCCGCGCCGCAATACGTCTAGGCTGAGTATGACCAATAAAGCCCGCCGCACCGCGACCTATCGATAAACAAATTTTAGGAAGCTGTGTAGTTTTACCCGAACCCGTCTCACCACACATAATCACCACTTGATGATCTTGAATCAATTTGGCGATATCATCTTTTTTAGCCGTGACCGGTAAGTCGGGAAAGTTTAATACAGGAAAACTAGCTAAGCGTTTTTGTCTATTAGCCACAGAACGCTCGATGCGAGCAGCCAAAGCATTTAATTGCTCCAGAGGTTGCTTGCCTTTTTTACAATCACCCCGCAAGCGATCTAACTGGCGCTTAAAGCCCTGCCTATCTTGATTAAGACACAGCGCTAATTGTTGAGTAAGTTGTTTAACAAGTTCAGTAGCAGACATTAAAACAGCCAAATAAAATTTGGCCATTATACGTTATAAGCGGGTCATTGGGTTAAGGATAGGAACGCTGAGCTCTGCGTGTAACGATAAAATCAAAACTCGTGAGTTTTGACTCCACTACCATAATTATCTACACAAATAATTATCCCTGCTCCGATTGCTGGGATTCCGCTATCGAGACTGTGAAAGTATTCTTTTTATACCCCTTTTTAGCAAAGAGGGGTTAGGGGAGATTTGATCTATTAAAAAATTATTATTAAATATCAATAGCCTATGGCTTAATAAAATCCCCCTCGATCCCCCTTTTACAAAGGGGGAAGCTAAAGTCATAATACTTTCACAGTCTCTATCGCTACATCCCAGCATTTAGTACACTTTTTATTTCCCCTCTTTAGCAAAGAGGGG
>CAIZMK010000291.1 GCA_903934035.1 uncultured Methylococcaceae bacterium | reverse complement strand
ATAAGCTTTATCGTGGGCTTATCTATTTCTGGACAAACCTTTTATACATTTATACTTGAGAACCTTGATAAATTTGGTGCATTGAAAGCCATTGGCGCCAAGAGTCGTGAACTAATTATCATGATTGTATTTCAGGCAGGGTTCACGGCTTTAACGGGTTATGGATTAGGGGTTGGTTTATGTACGCTAATGATAGGCCTAGCTAAAATGCGCTTACCTAATTATGCAAGTGTCGTTACCTTTGGGAATTTAGGCATTGCTTTTATTATGGTGCTGATTATCGCCGTTTTTTCTAGTTTGATTGGTGTACGTAAAGTGCTAAAAATTGAACCCTTTGATGTGTTTAGGGGATAGTGATGGCTAAAATAGCAATTAGTGCTCATCAATTAGTTAAATGGTTTGGTGAGGGAGAAGCCAGAACTAATGCAGTTAAAGCCGCCAGTTTTGAAGCTAATTTCGGCGAAATATTTTATTTAGTAGGTCCATCAGGTAGTGGTAAAACAACCTTATTAAGTATGGTTTCTGGCATACTCAAACCAGAATCGGGTAGCGTAACTATTGATGAAACCGATATCTGGACGTTGAGTAATGATGAATTAGCAGACTTTCGCCTCAATAGAATTGGTTTTGTATTTCAGGATTATCATTTATTCCCGCGTTTAACGACTGTTGAAAATGTCGCTATTCCTTTGATTCTCAGACATTGTGATTGGGATGAGGCGATCCAATTAGCCTTAAAATATCTGGAGATAGTTGGGCTTAAAGATCGAGCTCAACTCCCACCCTTTAAACTAAGTGGTGGCGAACAGCAGCGAGTTGCCATTGCTAGAGCCATAGTCAGTCAGCCTGACATTCTTATTTTTGATGAACCTACTGCGTCTTTAGATGGTGATACGGGTAAAAAAATCATGTCTTTTATTAAAGATGAAATTCTTAACGACCATCGTTGTGTGTTGGTGGTAACTCATGACAGTCGAATCTTTGAATATGCCGATAAAATTATGAAAATGGAAGATGGTGCGGTCACCGCGATTGAACATAAAAATGAAATCAAATGAATACTAAAATTTTATTTATCGCTTCTGGCATTGGTTTATTGATAGCTCTCAGTGCAGCCTTGATTTCAGGGGCAGAAAAAAAAGTACTAGATCCTGCTTTTAATCCGGCATCAAATCCTTACGCTAATGGTATTTATGCAAACGGTATGATAGAAAGTGCACTGTCTAGTGGTGAAAACATCAATGTATATCCAGAAGTGGCTGGCGTAGTTACCCAAATATTTGTCACAGAAGGGCAGGCGGTTAAAAAAGATGATGCATTATTGCGTTTGGATGATTCAGTTCAGAAAGCCACCGTAGAACAATTAAAGGCACAAGCAGAAGCTGCAAAAATTATCTTAGAAGAATTAAAACATCAACCTAGAGCTGAAGTTTTAGCTGTTTATAAAGCACAGGTGGTTTCAGCTCAAGCGAGTTTGCATAACTTACAAGCTCAACTTGATAAGCAACAAAAATCTTTTGATATTGATCCAGAATCAGTCAGTAAAGATAGTTTAGATAATGCTATTAATGCCGTTAAGGTAGCCGCAGCTAATGCAGAGGTTGCTAAAAAACAATATGAATTGACTAAAGCGGGGGCATGGAGCTATGACATTCAAAATCAAGAACAGCTTTATAAAGCTCAATATAATGCTTATCTGTCAGCGCAAGCTTTATTGGAAAAATACACGCTTAAAGCAAAATCAGACGGCGTGATACTGACTATGATGTCTGCAGTAGGCAGTTACATTACATCTCAGGGTATCTTTGGTTCTTATACCCAAGATATGAATCCAGTACTAGTCATGGGCAGTCCTCAAAACCAAATGAATGTTAGAGGTTTTATTGATGAAATATTAGTATCAAGGCTGCCAGCTGGTGAACAAATACAGGCAAAAATGTTTGTACGTGGTAGCAACATCAGCGTTCCTTTAGAATTTGTACGAATTCAGCCCTATATTTCACCCAAAATTGAGTTAACCAATCAGCGTAGAGAGCGTGTTGATGTTAGGGTGTTACCTATTATTTTTCGTTTTGATAAGCCTCACGATCTTAATGTCTATCCTGGGCAGGTGGTTGATATTTATATAGGTCAAAAATGAATTGGCCTACTTCCCCCCTTTGTAAAAGTTTGGTTGGGAGGGTTTTACTGTTAATAGCGAAACAATATAAGTTTTTAATTCGTAGAATGACTACGTGCCATCATTATTAAATCTAAAACCAAATCTTCACAAGAACCGCAGCCAGAACAAACTCCAGTCTTTCTAGATATTTCTTCAAAGTCAAAGATGTTGTTAAGTACCAGCGCTTTAATGGTCTCTTCAGTTGTTCCGCTACAATGGCAAATTATTACTTGATTTTTAAAGGTGTTACCCTCATTCATATTATTTTAATTAGGTAGGTCGGATTAGCGATAGCATAACCCGACAAAATGGTCTCCGAAATATCGGATTACGCTATCGATAACCCGACCCACAAAAGCACTGTAGGGGCGAATTAATTCGCCTCTACAAATCTAAGCTTAATAGCAATTAACGAGAACCTTTGAAAAAATAAGTTATCTCGTTGAGTAAATAGTTATTGTCAAAGTGACCGCAAGAAAACCAACAAAGATTGCTGATCTTGAGGTGTCAATGATTTAAAGTTTTGAATCACAGCATTAGCTTCTGAACCAGGGCTGGCGTGTTGGCTGATAGCTTGAATTAAATCAGTAGTTCGGCCATCATGCATAAAGAAAAGTCGCTGCCCTACACCCCAAAGAGGAGCGGTGCGAAATTCTTGGCCATTCGCTGTGCCTTGGGTAACGCCATCGGCTAAGCCTGACCCCATTGCGTGAACGGCAAAATCACTGTATGGATTGAAGCTGACGTTATTCTGAGCGGTATAAGTTGATTTATCAGTAACCAGTGTAGGTGTGTGACATAACTGACAACCTATAGAATTAAAAACAGCTTTTCCGTGCGTTGAATCATTGGTAGGCGAAGCGGGTTGCGGCGCGGCTGATAAACGTGAAAATGCTGCGAAGTTAACGATGTCACTAGAATAGTCAGAGGCAGGGCTACCGCTGTTGTTAATACCAGATAAATCGGTCGTATCTTCAGGATGCTGATGATTAAATTGGCAATTTGGATCTGTTTCACGCTCGTTGGGAAATAGATCATTAGTTGCGCCAGTTTCAACATTGTAGGCTTCACCTGCAAACATCAACAGTGACTTATTTTGTGCCTTCCAGCCAAATCGAGTGATAGTGCCATCATTACCATTAACATTAAAATGCCCTCTGATGCCTAATTGGGCTTTTAAAGGCGCATTTGATGCCAACACATTATTTAGTGTCTGTTCGGAAACATTCTCAACTAAACCAAGGCCATAAAGGGGTGTTGGGATGCGGAAGACAATATTATTATTGGCAAGTTGGGCATCGAAATTCGGTTGAGTTATTTTACAGCCTGGTGCATCACTTCGACCTGATATGACAAAGAGATCATGTACTCCGCCATCGGCAGTGCCATCTGGATTTTTTACGAAACGTGCTACACGTACAGGACCATTTAAATTAATGAAAGACGGTATGCTATTTTGAGCGCCATTCGCAGTCGCCATTGCAATCTGAGGGTTGTGTGTGGGGCTGGAGCCACCAACGGAAGGCCAAGCATGGCAAGTTGTACAACCAGTGCCGTTATATCTTGGGCCTAAGCCATTCTGTACGGCATCAATGTTTTGAAAGCGTTCTCGACTGCTGCTGAAAAATTTCATTTCTAGGGGATTAAGGCCAGGAAGTGCTCCTCCGGCTCTGGCTTGACCATTTTGAACGCCTGGGTCTTTTATGCCTTGATTTTGCTGTGATGGCGTAGGTAGTGCCGCTAACGCAGAAAAACTGAATAGGCAAGTCATAGTGAGTATGACTGGTACAGTTGAATTTATTCTTTTAGGCATAAAGTTATTTCCTCAGTTTGATGATTGGGGATGAATTTGGCACAACCTCATAGAATGCATTGTTTTTTATACAAAACATTCGGATATGAATCATATCTATTTATTATTTTTTATCAAGTTTAGTTAAAAATTGGTGATTAATGACAGTTATGATAAATTCTGCCGCATATTAAACTATACGGTTAAGTTTGTGATTGCTTTGATAATAAATACAACTAAAACATCCGCACAGACGACAAAACATTCTTGCTGTAACATAACAATTAATATATACCTCCTATCCCCACTGTCGATGAAGCTGAACCCCCTGTGCAAAGCACAATGAGTCTGTTTGTTGCAGCTTATCAAACAAAATCAATCATGGATCAACTATGAGTTTATCTCGATCAAAATTAACCCTAATGAGTGTCATTGTTATTGTTGTATTAGCCATTGCACAATATGTCTGGTTGGCGCGAGGACAAGAATCTACTGATGATGCAACGCTTAATAGTCATACAGTTACTATAAGCCCCAAAGTTGCTGGTTATGTAAAAGTATTAAATATGACTGATAACCAGCGAGTTAAAGCGGGTGATGTTTTTTTGGAGATAGATCCTACCGATTATTTAATTCGAAGAGATAAGGCAAGAGCCGCTTATGAAGCTGCAAAAGCTGCAGCTTCCGCTTCTCACAGTAATATGGAAACTACTAATATATCAGCACCTTCAAATCGTGATGCCGCTCAGGCTCAAGTTGAGTCGGCTAGTGCTAATTGGGAAAAGGCAAAGCATGATTTGTATCGCATGCAAAAATTGTCTAATGAAGCACGTAGTCAAGAACAACTCGATTTAGCCATAGCGACTGAAAAATCATTACAATCATCCTTGATTGATGCGCGTGCAAGATTGCGGACTGCCGAAACAGCTCCCAAAACTATGGCGGCAGCTCGAGCTTTGAGTGAACAATTAAGCGCTCAGTTAAATCAAGCTAAGGCTGATTTAGCTCAAGCTGATAATGATCTTGCTAATACCAAATTACTGGCAAACATGGACGGAATTATCACTAATCGTGGCGTAGAGCAGGGAAATTATGTTCAAGTTGGCCAGCAATTAGGCTCGTTGGTTGGCACGGAATTTTGGATTACCGCTAATTATAAAGAAACTCAGTTAGAACATATGCGTGTAGGCCAGCCAGTCACGGTGACTATTGATGCATTTCCAGAACTCAGTTTAAAAGCAAAAGTAGATAGCATACAGGCAGGAACTGGGGCTTATTTTTCAGCTTTTCCACCGCAAAATGCGACAGGGAACTTTGTTAAGATTGTACAGCGAGTACCAGTAAAAATAGTCTTTGATACACAACCCGATGGGTTATTACCATTGGGGCCGGGTATGTCGGTAATCCCGACAGTTAATACCTTAAAACACTGAACATGACAACTACTTCCCCTAAATCAACTATTATTAATCCCTATATTATTGCCGTTGTAGTCAGTATAGCGGCGTTTATGGAAGTGTTAGACACGACCATTGTCAACGTAGCTTTGTCTCATATTGGTGGCAGTTTTGGTGCGAGCCCTAATGAAAGTACTTGGGTGCTCACCTCTTATTTGGTTGCTAATGGCATAGTGCTGCCTTTGTCTGGCTGGCTTGCTGGGGTAATGGGTCGAAAAAACTATTTTTTGTTGTGTATCTTCGGATTTACTGCAACTTCATTGGCTTGTGGTCTTTCTGTCTCTTTACCAATGCTAGTCGTGTTCCGCTTATTACAAGGTGTGGCAGGAGGGGGCTTACAGCCTATACAAATGTCCATTGTTATGGATGCTTTCCCACCTGAAAAACGCAGCACTGCTTTTGCTCTTACCGGTATGACTATGATTGTCGCACCTATTTTAGGTCCAACCTTAGGTGGATTCATTACGGATAGTTTTAACTGGCGCTGGATATTCTTTATGAATGTTCCAGTGGGTATGCTAGCTTTATTTCTGGTACGTCGTTTGGTTGAAGATCCCTTACATGCTAAAGCTAAAGGCTTATTATCTATAGATTATGTAGGGCTTATTTTAGTTGTCATAGGCTTCGGTGCACTACAAGTTGTTCTGGATAAAGGTCAAGAAGATGATTGGTTTGATAGTCAGTTTATTATTAATTTTAGTCTGATTAGTGTAGTAGCGCTGCTTTGTGCAATTGCTTGGTTGTTACGACAAAAAGATCCAATTATTGATATTAGACTGCTTGCCAATCGTAGCTTTGGCATGGCTTGTTTAATGATCTTTTTTGTAGGCTTTGTGCTTTATGGCTGCAGCACCTTATTACCGTTACTGGTGCAAACTCACTTTGGCTATAATGCTACTTTAGCAGGACTAGTGCTTTCACCTAGTGGCATGATCTTAATAGTATTAATGCCTTTTGTGGGCAAGTTAGCTAATAAAATACATGCGCGATATATGATCGCTTTCGGTATGTTGATCGTCAGTATAGGCATGGAAATAACGTCTTTCATTACGCCTCAAACCAATTATCAAACCTTTGTAATAATGCGTACTGTGCAAGTGATAGGTCTGCCTTTTTTGTTTGTACCTAGCAGTGTCATGGCTTTTTCAAAGATTCCATTAGAAAAAAGTAGCAAGGCCTCAGCACTTTATTCATTGTTACGTAATTTAGGGGGGAGTGTCGGTATTTCTTTATTACTCAGTAATATTGCAAGGCAACAACAAACTCATCAATCGATCCTTTCAGAACATCTTAGTCACAGCAACAATGCTTATAGTGCTTTGTTGGCACAATATACTCATAGCATTATGAATGCTGGACATGCGCAGGTCGAATCAGCACTCATCGCTAGTGCTAAAATTTATCAACAGTTAATCAATCAATCAGCCATCTTGGCCTATGCTGATCCCTTTAGATTTTTGGCTACCATTACTTTGGTCTTGGCTGTTATTGCTTTAATGATGCCCAGTAATTTAGTGGCTGGCAAAATATCAACAGCGTCAGTTGCTGACCATTAACAGGATATTATGAAAATAAATCATTATCTGAGACAGTCCTTAGTGTTATCAGTAATACTAAGCAGTCTTTTGGAATTAGGTTGTATGGTTGGGCCTGATTATAAAAAGCCTGAGATGCCTGTGCCTCAACATTGGCAATCATCAGCGCTTACTGAAACTAGCCATGAAAAACTGTGGTGGCAGCATTTTAATGATCCGATATTAAATCATTTGCTTGAAAAAGCAGGGCAGGGCAACTTAGAGCTTAAAACTGCTGAAGCACGTATTTTAGAAGCAAGAGCCTTGCAAGCTTCAGCTGCTGCGGCATTATTTCCAAGTGGCGATTTAATGTTTGCTGCCAATCGACAAGGTAATTTAATTGGTTTTCCAGGTGGCTCATCGAATATAGCTCAACAGTTTAAACAACCCTTTAATATCTTTAAAAGTGGTTTTGATGTGAGTTGGGAATTGGATTTATTTGGCGGCCATAGACGCTCCGCAGAAGCTGCTAAAGCCGAGTTTGAAGCCGCTAATCTTACGCGCGATGATATTTTAATTACTACCTTGGCTGAAATAGCTAGAACATATATCGAAATACGTCAGTATCAGCATCAGTATTCTATCGCGCAACAGATAGTTGATGCCGATAAAAAAATCATAGAATTAACTCAGCAGCGCGTAGACATCGGCAGTAATGCTGGAATTGATGTCATCCGCTTTAAAGCACAACTAGAGCATGATGATAGCCAGCTCGCTTATTTTACAAACTTAGTTTCGCAAGCTGAATTCCGCTTGGATGTGTTGTTGGGAGAAAAGCCAGGCCTAAGTCATATTTTAGTTATGGTTAAAGCTGAAATTCCTTATACCGATAAAGTGTTTGTATTAGAGGCTCCTGCTGTAGTTATAACCCATAGACCTGATGTTCGTCATGCAGAACGACTTTTAGCCGCAGCAACCTCACAACAAGGCGTGGCTATGGCTAAGTTTTACCCTGATATATCTCTAACAGGTTTTATTGGTTTGTTTAATACCAATGCCGCTAATTTTTTAAATGTCTCTAGTAAATCTTGGTCTATGGGCGGCAATGTTTTATGGCCCATTTTAAGTTATGGCGGATTATCTGCAAATCTTCATGCCGCTGATGCCAGACAACAAGCAGCGATGTCTCAATATCAACAGTCTATGCTCAGCGCCTTTTCTGATGTTGAACGTTCCTTAACCGCTTATAGTGAACAAGAAAAAGCATGGCAATCTTTAGCAAAATCTACTGAGACTACCAAGCATGTTGATCAAATTGCCCATGAACGCTATGAGGCAGGTATCAGCTCTTTGTTAGAGGTGCTGGATGCACAGCGCAGTCTTTATAGTTCACAGAATCAACTCATTATTGCAAAAGCAGAAACCTCTATCAATCTGATCAGCGTTTATAAAAGTTTAGGTGGCAGTTGGCGGCTTAATTAAAGCGCTGTTGTAAAATGATGGCAAGAAAGCAGCCTAGATTTAAGGCAGTGTAATTGAGGGCGTCGGAAGAAAATGTGCAAGATTTATATAATGAGCAATTCATAGTAAATATACAAACTCAGGAAAGCTTTCAAATAGCAAGGAATTGTTAGCATGATTAGTATGTTTATAAAACCAAAATTCAATAGTTGTCTACAGACAAATTACATATGTTTTCCAGATTATTAGCTAAAGTAAAGTCATTGTTCGTCGATACTTAATAAAACGAATTGAAAATATTGACTATAATTATGTAATTAAAATATTACGTCCATTTTTATGTTTGAGAAATCTTCACACACCAGCATACAGTGCCTCACCGCAATTGCCCAGCATCACGGCTTACAAATAAATCCAGAATGGTTATTACAAGAGTACGCCATAGGTGAAGAAGAGCCTAACGATTCGCTATTGTTACGTATCGCCATGGACATAGGTTTAAAAGCTAAATCTACTCAACTATCTTGGGATGATTTATTAGCCCAAAATGGTGTTTTTCCGATATTAGCAAAATTACGACAGGGTAGTAGTGTAATTATTGTCGGATCTCAACAAGATACAGAACATAAAATTGGAATTCTTGATCCTCAAATAAGCAATTCGAATATTACTTATTACGACAAATCATCTTTTTGTGAAATCTGGGCTGGAGATGTACTTTTTCTTAAAAGAAACTATTCTGTAACAGATAGTGATCAACCTTTTAGTTTAAAGTGGTTTCTTCCTGAAATCCTCAAACAAAAATCTGCTTTTAGAGATATTATTCTTGCCGTTATAGTGATGCAGTTTTTAGCCTTAGCATCACCGATGTTTTTTCAGTTGGTCATTGATCAAGTTTTAGTGCATCAAAGTACTTCTACACTCTGGGTATTAGGTGTCGGTATTATTATCGCACTGATATTTGAGGCTCTATTTGGTTATTTACGCCAACTCTTGCTGCTGGCTGCAACCAATAAAATTGATATGCGACTGACTCGTCGTACTTTCGCACACCTTCTATCATTACCTATAGATTATTTCGAGACAACAACCGCAGGCGTAATTACACGACACATGCAACAATTGGAAAGTATTAGGAATTTTTTAACTGGAAGAGTGCTTTTTACTGCTCTTGATCTATTAGGGCTATTAATCTATTTACCTATTCTATTTTCGTTCTCTCCCAAACTAGCGATTGTCACTTTAGTATTCACACTCATTATAGCTGGCATCATTCTAGCGATGTTGCCCACTTATAGATTTCGACTTAACGCTCTCTACTCTGCAGAAGGCAAACGCCAATCTATGTTAGTGGAAACCGTTCATGGTATGCGTACCGTAAAGGCACTTGCTATAGAACCTTCGCATAAAAGAACTTGGGATCAGATTTCAGCTCAATCCATTACCATGCATTTTAGAGTTGCTAAATTAGGATTAACAGGTGGAGCTATCACTGATTTTATGGGCAAATTATTGCC
Organism: uncultured Methylococcaceae bacterium; assembly: GCA_903934035.1. Classification (GTDB taxonomy): domain Bacteria; phylum Pseudomonadota; class Gammaproteobacteria; order Methylococcales; family Methylomonadaceae; genus Methylobacter_C. The sequence goes on along the minus strand of CAIZMK010000291.1, from coordinate 8,822 downwards.
AGTAACTATCATTATTTTAGGTGCTCAAGATGTTTTTGATAATTCATTATCGATGGGTGCCTTAATTGCTTTCCAAATGATCTCTGGGCGGGTTGTATCACCGTTACTAGCTTTAGTTGGCCTAATCAATGAATATGAACAAACAGCCTTATCAGTCGGTTACTTAGGTGAAGTCATGAATCGGCAACCAGAAGGTCGTTTAGGGGCAGGGGGTCTAAGACCCCAACTCATAGGTGAAATTTCCTTCCAAGATGTTACTTTTCGCTATCCCGGAGCTAGTGCAACGGCATTAGATAGAGCAACATTTAAAATTAATTCTGGAACCATAGTGGGCATTGTTGGACGTAGTGGTTCAGGAAAAACGACTCTTACTAAACTCATTCAGGGACTTTATAACTTACAAGAAGGCATTATACGATTTGATAACATTGATGCCCGAGAAATTGATCTTGCTCATTTACGTAGTCAAATAGGTGTCGTGCTTCAAGAAAACTTTTTATTTAGAGGCACTGTTCGCGAAAATATATCAATGGCAAGGCCTAATGCAAGCTTTGAAGAAATTGTTAATTCGGCATTAATTGCGGGTGCGGATGAGTTTATTGAACGCTTACCTCAAGGCTATGATACTTTTTTAGAAGAAAATGCTGCCAACTTGAGTGGGGGCCAAAAACAACGTCTCTCCATTGCGCGAGCTTTATTAACTAAGCCACGCATACTGATACTTGATGAAGCCGCAAGCGCTCTAGATCCTGAAAGTGAAGCTATTTTTATCAATAATCTTTCACATATCGCTGTGGGGCGTACCGTTATTATGATTTCTCATCGCTTATCTACACTAGTTAATGCTGATGCTATCTTAGTAATGCAACATGGACGACTGGTTGATAGTGGTCGCCATCAAGAGTTAGTGATAAGTAGCTCAACTTATCAACATCTATGGAACCAACAAACCAGTCACTTATGAAGACCAACCTTAATTCATCTAAGGTAAAGGATCCAACCGTTATCGAATTTCTCCCGGATGCCGATGAAATAGAACGGATGCCCTTGCCGCCTTCTGCGAGAATAACATTACACGCTTTATTAGCTGCTTTAATTTGCTTTGTTCTGTGGGCGAGTTTTTCTAATTTAGATAGAATCGTTACCGCTCATGGTCGCTTAATAACGCCATTGCCAAATATTCTTGTCCAACCTCTTGAGACCTCTCTGATACAAACTATTGATGTAGGTATTGGACAAATTGTAAAAAAGGGTGAGCGCCTAGCAACATTAGATCCTACTTTTACCCAAGCGGATGAAACACAACTCAGAAAACAACTCAGTAGCTTAGAAACGCAATCAAAAAGTCTTGAAGCCGGTCTTTTAGGTAAACCAATAACTGAAGATATCCAAGTTGATACTGATAGCCAACTTCAGGCTAAACTTTCCATAGAGCGTCAAGCCAATTACCAAGCGCAACTTGATCGTTTCAACGAAAATATTGCTCGCCTGAAGGCAACTTTAACCACTAACCGTCATGATCAGGAACTCTTATTAGAACTTGAAAAACCATTACAAGAAATGGAAGCGATGCAGGAACAGATGTATTCCAAAAATTATGGTGCAAAGGTTAATCTGCTAGAAGCTAAACAAAAACATCAAGAAGTTGAGCGTAATTTACAATTAGCAAAAAATCATGAACAAGAAATAAGACGTGAACTTGCAAGCATGGAAGCAGAGAAAACAGCATTTATAAAAAACTGGCGTCAAAAATTAATGGAAGAAATGTTATCCACATCACGTGATCGTAATTCGGTTAACGAGCAACTTCAAAAGGCAGATAAGCGTCACAAACTTGTTACATTAACTGCGCCATACGATGCGGTAGTTCTTGAAGTTGCTAAGCTATCCGTAGGATCCGTGATACAAGGCGGTGCAACATTTTTTACCTTGGTCCCCGTTGATACAAAACTCGAAGCAGAAATACAAATTGATGCTATGGATGTTGGCTACGTTAAGCTAGGTGATGTTACACGATTGAAAATGGATGCCTTCCCCTTCCAAAGACATGGCTTTCTTGAGGGCGAGGTGCGTACTATTAGCGAAGATGCTTTTCGTAAAGAGACCGCCCCTAATCAAAGTATGGATGCTTATTATAAAAGCAGGATAACACTCACAAATACCAATTTAAGGAAACTTCCTCAGCATGCAAGATTACTGCCTGGAATGACCCTCAATGCCGAAATAGTGGTGGGGAAACGTTCGGTGATTTCCTACTTACTATGGCCTATAAAAAGAGCTATAGATGAATCTATGCAAGAACCATAACATGTTGTTATTTAATATGATTAATCGTTCTATAGGTTTATATCGATATCTCGTTATAGTGTTTTTTATAACGAGCTTTTCTTCTGTACTCCACGCTCAAGACCTGCTCGATATTTACGAGTTAGCACTACAACATGATCCTGTTTTAAAACAATCCATCGCTAGTCAACAGGCTATTGGAGAATCAAGACCCCAGAGTATAGCTAACTTTCTCCCTAACATTGCTGCAACAGGTATCAGTAATCAAAACCGTCTGGTCAATGATAGAGCGACTTACCAAGGCTTAGGTATCCAAAATTATATGGATAATAATCTTACCTTAAATATAACTCAGCCATTATTTCATTGGGAACATTGGATACAACTTAGTCAATCAGATAATCAAATTGCTCAAGCAGAAGCTGATTATCAAACTGAATTACAAAAAATGATGGTTAAAATAATTGATGCTTATTTTAATATCCTGGCTGCCAATGATAATCTTGATTTTATCATTGCTGAAAAAGAAGCGATTGCAAGGCAACTTGATCAGGCCAAGCAACGGCATGAAACAGGTTTAATTGATATTACCCAAGTATATGAAGCACAAACCGCTTTTGACAGAGCCATTGCTAATGAAATTGAAGCAACCAACAATATTGATAATCAAAAAGAAGCGCTCACTGCGATTATTGGTGAGCAAACGCTGATAGTTAATCGTTTAGCCAACACTATCCCGTTAATTAAACCAGAGCCTAACGATATTACCGCTTGGAGTGAGTCCGCTGAAAGCAATAACTTCAGTATCATTTCGGCCTTTAATCAGATGGAATTCTCAAGAAAATCGATAGATATACAACGCAATGGTCATTTGCCGAAATTAGATCTGATTGCATCTATGGGAGAATACGCTACATCAAGCAACTTCGGTTTACAAGGTCAAAATGAAATTATTGGCTTACGTTTAAATATGCCACTTTATGAAGGTGGTGCTGTAAATTCCAGAACCAGACAAGCACAATTTAAATTTGAACAGTCCAAAGAGAATTTAATTGCGACTAAGCGTACCGTCAATAAACAGGTAAAAGATGCTTATCGTGCCATTATAACAAGCCTTAATCGTATTAAAGCCCTACAATCTGCCATTAATTCAGCAGAAGCTGCCTTAAAAGGAACAGAGACTGCTTTTGACGTCGGTTTACGAACCATCATTGATGTGCTCATTGCTCAAAAAAATCTATATCAGGACAAAAGAGATTATTCGCGTGCTCGGTATGATTACCTATTAAACACTATCAAATTGAAGCAAGCATCTAGTAGTCTTAGTCGGCAAGATCTTGAGATGATGAATAACTTATTGGTAAGAAATTAATATTTTAAATATTAATCGTTTCATAAGTTCTCACAAAGTTTTTGACTATCCATATCTTGTGATTGATAACCCCCTCCCTGTCAGCATAGGTATCTTCACAAGTAAAAAGCTGTAATATTCGGGCAGTTTATGTGGCTTGAGTTTACTGTAGGGGCAACAGATTAGCCACGTTGCAACAGACGAATTTACTGGTCGAATGAATTCAACCCTACAAGATACTCGCTTTTGAAATCTAGGCAGCCCTCGATATGCTTCCTCTGGAAGAGAGGATGCCTATGCCTCAAGGGGAGGGAAGCGTTTTAATTAAAGACAGCGATGTAAAAATTGCGTTAGTTTTGACTGTCGAGGTATCATTTTATACGATGAATTATGCAGCGATTAATAATTACATTCTTTTTATTAATTAAATGACGGGTGCTTAATGCCCCCTTATTATTTTTTGATCCTTGTCAGCATGGTTGACCTTTATCATAAAGAAGGCTCTTAGACTTTTGTGTGCAGAAAAAATTAATAAAATCAATAATATAATCTCATGGAACAAAAAAGGTAAATGAATTAATAGAAAATATGTGTAAGGGCTTAGAATGAAATTCCAGTCATTACCAGATTACTGGAAAAAATAACTGTTTTCTCTGCATTGCTATTAATTGATTGATTGGAGGATGTTTGCCATAGATTTTAATATAACAATCAATTAAACCATCTTCATTTAATTTACCACGTTGAATACTCTCCGCATTAATATGCTTATGGACTCTAGGACCAAAAATAGGTAAATGAATTAATGGAAAATATGCACAAGCGCTTAAAGTGAAATCCCAGTCTTCATAAGCAATGTCAGTATCGAAAGTAACATTTGATGCTAATTTTTTAGAAAAAATCAAACAATTATTAGGAATAAAGTTTTTTACATATAGTGACGAAGGCTCATAAACTCCAATATCAATTACCTGAGTTTCGGTACTAATACTCCCTAGGTCATTAGAATTTTCATAAATAACTTCAAAATTAGTATAGTAAATTTGTTCTAAGCATTTTTTATTTTGTAACTGACTTACAACATTCTCTAGAAAATCTTCTCGAAATGTATCATCGTCATCCAAAAAAATAAAGTGATCGCCTGTAATTAAAGTCATACCAAGATTTCTACTTGCAGCTGGTCCAGGTTCACCACATCTTTGAATAAAAACATCATCAGAGTGCATTAATTTACAAGCGGTCTGATATGTTTCTAAGCAGTTAGAATCAGAGACCACAATGATCTGATAATCTTGATATGTTTGGTTCTTTATAGATTTAATAGCTCTATTTAAAAGTTGCGGTCTATTATGAGTAGCTATAATTATGCTAAATCTAGGTTTAAAAGGCTTAATTAAATTTGTATAGACTTTAGTTAGTTGCGACTGGTATACAATTTGTTCTAATACCTGTTCTAAATCCCTCACAAACCTAGGTGTATCAAACAAAGCAAAACTCATTTGATTATCAATCAAATGTTGCTTCATTATTTCAATACGTTCTGGCTGATTTGCTAGCTCTACCGCTTTGTTTTCATAGTCACTTAAGCTGTAAGTAATTAACTCAGGTAATTCAACGGCATTCAGTAAACTTCCTGCCATACGTGATGCAAAGGTTTTTCCTGAGTACGTCAAAAAAGGTAATCCAGCCCAAAGCGCATCACTTGCAGTGGTACCACCTCCAAAGGGGAATGTATCTAAAAATAAATCGGCTACTTGAAAACGAGCTAGATAATCCGAAGGAAGTGCGCGCTCAGCAAAGAGTATTCGATTAGGGCTGATACCCTGTTTTTTTGCCTGTTTATAAAGATTAGTGCGCACAGTTTCATTATCAGCAATTAGCCATAATATACTCTGAGGTACACGCTTAAGAATACGCATCCAAAGCTGAAAGATTTCTGGGGTAATTTTGAAGGTATTATTAAATGAGCAAAAAACAAATGCCTGTTCAGGTAAACCACAACTTTGACGTGTAGGTCTTGGGCTAATTAAACGCTGACGATCATTAACTTGAAAAACTTGAGGTAAACGTAATGGCCGCTCGGAAAAATAAGGTTCTAGTTCAGGTGGAAATACAAAATTATCACATAAGACATAATCAATTTCTGGTAAAGCTGTTGTACCTGGAAAACCTAGCCAAGTAATTTGTAAGGGGGCAGGGCGATATGACAAAATATTATGGCGACTTCCTAAGGTTAAGCCATGTAGATCAATTAATATGTCTATTTCATGGGAGCGTATTAATTTTGCAGCTTCTTCATCACTTAAGTCACCTATCCTAATATGGTGATCCATGCCTGCTATTACTCGAGCTTGTAGAGATGAACCATCTTCTCGACTCCAGCAGAAGCCATAAACTTCAAATTTAGTTCTATCATGCAAGCAGTATAATTCGGCTGTTAAAATAGAAACAGCATGTGAACAAAAATCAGACGATAGATAAGCTATTCTTAAGCGTTTATGTCCATAAAAGTTTTCAGCTGAAAGATATGGAACACCGCTAAGAACTTTTTCTTTAACATAGCGTCTTGAAGTTTTTAATTGTAGCTCTGGATCATCAAAAGCACTTAGCATAGCTAATGGAGATGTACCCTCAATCAATTGATTTTGAGTTACATTAATATCTTTACATTTGTAAATAGGCCAAAGACATAATTTTTGACGTAGATGCACCCAATGTACAATGGCATGAGGCTGTTTTGAATTTTGTCTTAGACTAAGCGTTAATATCGCTTCGGCTTCAGGCAGTTGTTTTTGAATTTCTAAGAGTCGCCCTAAATTATTGAGCAATTCTACATAAAGCGATTCTTTTTTAAGCTCCTTACTCACTAAAGTTATTGTTTCACGCCACAAAGAAAGTGCCTGTTCAGGACGCCCTGTTTGTTCTAAAAGTGTCCCTAAATTAATACTTGCTTCTAAAAAATCAGGTTTTTGTGTAAGTGCATCTCGATATGCTAATTCAGCTTTTATATCGTCTTCAGCATTTGCTAAAGCTACCGCCAAATTGAATTGTACAGCGTATTTTATAGGTGAATTTGTTCGCTCTAGCCAGAGTTGGTAAAGTTGTATGGCAATATCTAAGTGCTTTTGGTCGATTAATAGCTGAGTAATAGAGAATAACTCAATTACAGGCAACTGGCCTTGACTAGCTAAGGCATAAGCACGTTCAGTTTCTTGAAGTAAATTCAAAACGATCTCAACCGGGGATTAAAATTAGTAATTATAGTAAATCAATTTAATATGAGGCAAAACAGTAGTGATATCTTTTAACTTATTGTTCTCATGTTTCACACCACTGCTCACAGTTAAAGATTGGAAAAAAGCGTTTCACATGTAGGGGCGAATTCATTCGCCCATAAAAATACTAAACTAAATACAGTGATGCCTAATTGTCGAATGACTTATTATTAAAAAACCCTCAGTCATTAACTAATGACTGAGGGTTTTTTATCAAATCATTAAACTATAACGATTAAGAGACTAATATTCCAGGTATCACTATGGACTTCGGAGCAAGTGGTGTTGAAGAAACCGTACTATTAGAAGTAAGACTAGCCGTTAACGGATGACCATTAGCATCGAACTGACTTAAGGTATTTGCCAAACCGCCAACACTTGCAGCTACTGATCCAACTCCAACAGGTGACAATGAATTTGTTAGCGCATTTGTAAGTGTATTGGTTGTAGTTTGAGAACTAATATTTGCAGACAATGCCTGCGATAAACTACTTACTTGCAGAGATAGACTTTGAGCTTCGTTAGCACTTAAACTAGCTACTTGACTGGCTGTTAATCCGCTAGCACCAGCTTGAACACTATTAACTTGCAAGAATACATCAGCCATCTCATGAGACTGAGCATTTGTTAAGGTATAACTGGAGATTAAACCTATTAAGTTTCCGTTATTAGTTTCGCTACTCGCTGTGGCTGAGAGGCTCAAGCTAGCAATTCCCAACTGAGTCAATGTCAACAATTGTTGAGGCTGTGTTAAGTCAGCAGCATTAACCCAGACCGCTAAATCAGCAAAGCCTTTATCAGTACTACTAATAATACCGTCATTATTGCTATCCATTTCAGCAAGAGCCTGATAACCCGTAGTGGCTGTTTTACCATTCGCTAATTGAGTTGCGCTACCAAATAATTCACTACCATTAGTTACCGTACCGGTATTATTTAGATCAGCCAAGTTAACCAACAACCCAGTGCCTTGAGCCACCCAACCAGTATTAATAGCATGTCCACTATTAGTTAAATCAAACTGTGTGCCTGCTTCTAGATTTTGGGTATTAATACCGTCACCTGTTAAATCGAGAGCTATAGGTGTTACATAAGTTGACTTACCAGCCCCTAACAGGGCTGCTTTATCAGCACTTGTTAAATAACTTGCTTGGCTTGCGGAAAGCGCTGCTAAATTAGTCGTAGTTAAAGCAACTAATTGTGTAGTTGACAATGCTCTTATCTGTGAACTAGTAAGTGCACGTATTTGTGCAGTCAATAGCGAATTAATTTGAGTAATCGTTAATCCATTTGCTATCTGATTGGTAGTTAATGCTTGGATTTGACTAATGCTTAAGGCATCTAATACAGATTGACTGATGTTAGCATTCAATTGCGCTGTGGTTAAGGCGGCCACTTGAGCATTGGTTAAGGCATGTGCTTGTGCTGTAGTTAAGACCGCCACTTGAGCATTGGTTAAACCATTGGCTATTTGATTAGTGGTTAATGCTGAAATTTGACTGGTACTTAAGCTAATAAAGTTGGCTGTGGTTAAGCCATTAGTCCCTAACTGATTAGTTGTTAAGGCTGCAATCTGGGTATTAGTTAAGGCCGCGACATTCGCTGCAGTTAATTGTTTAATAGCAGTAACTGACAAGCCATTAGCTATTTGATTAGTGGTTAATGCGGCTATTTGTGCAGTTAATAGCGAATTAATCTGAGCGATGCTTAACCCATTCGAGATCTGATTAGTCGATAATGCTTGGATTTGAGCAGTGCTTAGTGCATTTAACACTGATTGACTGATGCTAGCATTCAATTGCGTTGTGGTTAAGGCGGCCACTTGAGCATTGGTTAACGCTTGTGCTTGTGCTGTGGTTAAGGCAGTAAGTTGAGCATTGGTTAAACCATTGGCTATTTGATTAGTGGTT
>CAIZMK010000290.1 GCA_903934035.1 uncultured Methylococcaceae bacterium | reverse complement strand
GACCCAAGATTTGCGTGGCGTTGGTATCGATAATGCGATTAACGGCTATTGATGAGGCAGAGGGTTGGATATAGTTGACTATTTCTTTAGCGCCAATATTAAAGCTATTCCAGTTCAGCGACAGGTTTTGGCTGTTTTGATGAATGGTGGTGGTATTGGCGGTTTGGTCTATGCTGCCAGACCCCGCCGTGATCACACCACCACTCGGATTAGCCTGAGCGACTGCACTGCATAAAGTTAAAGACGCGACTAATAATTTGCTGCGTGAACTTTTATTGCCACCCCTAGCAAGACCGCCTGAGATTTCAGAAACGGGAATCCAGGCTTGTAAGGTTCGGTTCCAAACTAATCGGTATATTTTGTTCATGTTATCTGTTTAATCCATCCCAGCTTTTATTGGGAACTCAAAATAACAAAGAAATACAAAACAACAAAGAAATATTACAAAATTATGAATGCTTTTATAGCTTTTGGATTACATCATTAAGCAGGGAAAAGCACATTAGCATCGCTAAGGGTCTTAATGGTTGACGGCTTATCTTTACAGGGTCCGGGAGCTAAAGGCACCGATTATATGCAACAATTAATATAATGTGGAAGCATAGGTATCTACACAAATAAAAAGCAGCATCATTTGGGCAGCTCATAACGTATGAGCATACATAAACTGCGAGTTCATACTGTAGGGGTGACAGATTCGCCACGTTTTAACTAACGAATGTACTTGGCGAATCTGTCGCCCCTACAAAGGAACAGCTTTTGAATTCTATACAGCCCTTGCTATGGTTACCCTGCAGGGATCACTAGTTGTGCAGATACCTATAATGTGGAAGAGACTTTAGCCTCTTCCACAAAAATACTTTTATAGCATCAGTTGAGTGTGAAATCAGTAGTACAACTATGGCCATAAAGGCATTTAGCTTAAACCTTTAGCCTTGTATCCTATTTACTAATTCGACTAAAATGCTGGATTTACTTTGCTTGAGATAGTAACAATGTCTAACAATATCAGCATTAAACGCTGTAGCGGTGACGAATTAGCGCACTATATACCCGAACTAGCTAGACTTAGAATCGAAGTTTTTCGTGACTTCCCTTATTTATATGACGGCAGTTATGACTATGAAAAAACCTATCTGCAAACCTATATTGATACGCCAGAAACAGTCATCATCTTGGCTTTAGATGGCGAAAAAGTAGTCGGAGCTTCCACCGCATTGCCTATGCGCCATGAAACTGAATCTCTTAAGCAACCCTTTATCGAGCACGGTTATAATCTTGATGAAGTGTTTTATTGCAGTGAGTCGGTTTTAAATAAAGCCTATCGAGGACTCGGCATTGGGGTGAAGTTTTTTGAACAAAGAGAAGCGCATGCGGCTGAATTAGGCGGCTTTAAATATATCACTTTTTGTTGTGTAGAAAGACCCCTAGATCATCCACGTAGACCCTCTGACTATGTGCCCTTAGATCAGTTTTGGAATAAACGCGGCTATGTTAAGCATCCTGAATTAAAAACAACTTATCTATGGAAAGATTTGGATGACAATGAGGAAACACCTAAGCCTATGACTTTTTGGCTTAAAGCATAATACAACATGACCCAGAAAAAGCAGGGGATGACGTCATTCTGTCAGTGGGAAGGCGATATTTTAGTGTTAAATGTTTTAGGTAAACCCAGCTCAAAAAAAAATGCTATTGGTAAAGCGAAAGGTCTGCAACTTAAGATCAGCGTGACAGCATCACCGGAAGGCGGCAAAGCGACCGATTACATGGTTAAATATTTGGCCAAGGAATTTGATGTCACCATTAAAGATATCGAAGTGGTGTTTGGTCAATTTAATGTTAACAAACAATTACGCATTAAAGCGCCTAATAAATTACCGGCTGTTATTAGTAAACAACTGGCTGAAAATATCAGTTCGTAGGATAGGGAGAGCGATAGCGAAACCCATCAAGTGATGATGAAATAACAAAACACATTATCACATTGGATGTTTATGATGGGTTTCGTCTATCGCCTCTACCCATCTTACGAGTTGACGTTACGCAGTCATTCAGCGGTTTAAAAACAAATAATGAGGTCGCTATCGCGACGTTTTGTTAATCGGGTATTCGTACCCGAAGGCGAGATACTTTCTTTTGCTCCGCCAAAAGAAAGTATCCAAAGAAAAGGCGGCTCGATTGCAGCTCGATCTGCGCTCCTCAGTTTTATCGGGGGTCGCTAGAGAGGGCTTCCTGCCCTCCTACCGACGCGCGGCATCCAT
>CAIZMK010000289.1 GCA_903934035.1 uncultured Methylococcaceae bacterium | reverse complement strand
TTATAGGGCGTATGCAATACGCCCCTACGACCAGCACCACAATATTGATAATATAGCTGTAGGCCGGAATAAGACTTTTTGAGCGCAAGCGAGGAAAGTGTTTCCGGCATCGGTAGGGCTCCCGTGCCGGAAACGCCACCCCGCGCTGCGCTAGGCTGGTCTTATTCCGGCCTACAAAAGTAAAAAGTTAACTAAAGACAGAGACTAAACATGAGCAAAAGAAACGCCACCATGCACTGCGCTTGGGTGGTTTTTCATGCGTTTAAGGTTGTTATGGATTTAGTGTGCCTTATTATCTTCGAAAACAGCTTCCAAGGTTGACGCAGTCAAAACTGCCTCACCCCATGTTTCTAAATCCGGTTCTGGGGCGTTATTCAACTTGTTTATTGCCCAAGTTGGTAAATCACCAAAGCGGTGCTCAAGTAGCTTTCTAAGTAGCTTAGATTGACCCTCTGCTCGTCCTTCTACTCGTCCTTCTGCTAGTCCTTCAGTTCGTCCCTCTGCTCGTCCTTTGGCAATGCCTATTCTTTCGACGCTGGTAATGTATTGCATTTTTTCGCTCTCCTCAATTGTTTCAATTACATGCCAGACCTGCTGATCTAACCATTCTGGCAGCTTCATTAGCCAATCTATTACAATAAACAAGTCTATTACGCGTTGTTTATCCCATTGTCGTTGATAAAGTATTTTAACCAAGCGTAATTTAGCCTCATAGCGTGCTTGGTTTTCCTTTCTGGTTTGCTGAGTCAAGATATGCGCTGCCGTAATCAAGGCAAAAGCATTATCCAATGCTAGCAACTGATCGACTTTGTCGTGATAGTCGGTCAACTTGGCAACGGGAAATTCCAAAGTATGTTTGCAGCCCAATACGGTAAAGCCATAAGTAGTCGGTTTCCAGTGTTTATGTTCATCTGCGAGCACAGCCATGCTGGCAATAGGCCGACGATAGCGATCATAAAGACGATAATTGTAAACAAACATGCGTTCGGCAAATTCAGCTTGCCTTGTTCCTTGCACTTCAATATGGATGTATATCCAGTTCTCATCACCATTTTGCAAGGTCACTCTGACCAACTTATCAACAAAGCGTTTTCCCAATTCGGCATCCTGCACGACTGCCCGTAGCTCTTGATCTAGGAATAAATACTCCTTGGACCAATCAATCTCGGCATAAGCCTCAGGAAAATAGAACGCTATAAACTCCTGAAAATAATGCTCAACCGCCTCTTTCCATGGACTGTCGAAATTATCTTTCAATACTTCCGTATTAGCTATCTCGTCAATATCCTGTTTAGTCATATCATCCTCATTGATTTTTGGGTGATTATACCTAAAGATGGGGTTCGTGAGTAAAATAACGGCAAGCATCTCGGAGACATGTGTTCGCAGTTAGCGGGTTTAAAATTGCGACAAAGGACTTATTCATGGGTATTGAAAGCTCGAAGAGGCTGTGTTTAAGTATTCGGATATGCCGACGCAAAGAGGCGCATTATTGTGTGATGCGCTTCACTATCGTTTAGCACATACTATTGATTGTTGCATAAGTCATCGCATGAAATAAGATTGAATTATAGGTTGCCACTAACAATTAAGGGCTTTCAGTTTGTGGGAGTTGCTTTAGAGACAGTGAAAGTATTCTTATTATTTTCCCTCTTTAGCAAAGCATAGGTATCTACACAACATTCCCACGCAAGAACGATAACATTGTGGTGGAGATCGTAGGGACGTATTGCATACGCCCTTATAAAATAAGCTCTATAACATATATACTTTCAATGTTGGGCGTATGCAATACACCCCTACAGTGTTTTTTTATCGTTTCCACGCCGATAAGAAACTTGTGTAGATACCTATGGCCTAGAAGGTATCGAAATACTTGAAAATAAGCAAAAAAACAGGCAGTTTTACAGCGCCAAATTGGCTTTTATCAGCTGACGATTGTACTTTGATGCGACAAATAGGCAGTTTCGTTTAACTCGAATTGGAATCGCCTGCGTCCAGTTAGGATTTGATAGCGACGCGTTGCAACTTTACTCTTCGCGATTTGCAATTTGAGTAATCGCTATTAGCAGCGATTGGTGTCTAATTGCTGAAAAATATTTTTCTCAGCGATAATTGGCTGATCAATGTGCAATTGAAGTCAAACAAACTGGAAGATTGTCGCTTAAAACTCGAAAAGTTTATTGCTAAATTACATTCCGCTAAGATAAAGCTGTCCTTAAACTGGGTTAAATTTAATCACAGAATCAATTAAGTAGCACTTAATTGCCGGAAACGCCACCATACGCTACGCTTAGGTGGTCTAATTCCGACTTACATCTACTGGCACTATGCTTCCAGAATGCAGTGCACTAGCAAGTAAGGCCTGATGTATGCCGATGTGTCTTAGGTTTTGTAAATCTTGATAATGCCGTATGCCCCCCGCAGCAACAAAGTGTTGTTCTGGATAATGCTTACAAAAGTCACTTAATGTTTCTAAATCGGGTCCTTGCTGACTGCCGACGCGATTTAAGGTCATGATGATAATCGTCTCTGGCCATAAGTTTTGATCGCTAAAGAGACTAGGCGCACCTAAAGCCTCCGATTTTCCATAATCCAAGGATAGAATAAAGCGTTTTTTAAAGGCCTTAAGTTCGAATAGTTGGTCTTCGTTATAAGATTCACTGCCTAATACTGGAAGATGATTGTCTGCATAATCTTTAACCGTTTGATAACCGCTATCTATCCAAAAGGTTTTTTGCGGATAAGTCTTAAGCAAATCATTTATGAGCGCTTCATGATGACCTTGTCCAGTAATGGCATTTAAATCGGCGATATAAAAGCAATCAAAATCGGCTAGTGTCAGAAAAGCAGATATCACTTTAAAAAGATCTGCTGAATGACAGAGCTGAGTATTAATGGGCTGATATTGATCACGTAAGCCTAAATGCGCGTGGACGACTACACCGTCTTTTAGGTCAATAACGGGAATTATTTTTATGGGTAAAGCTGATGTCATAGTTCTGATGATAAACTGTGTGTATGAAAATTTTAATATTTGAGTATATCACTGGGGGCGGCTTTAATAAGCAGTATCTACCTTCAGCTTTGTTGACTGAAGGTAGATTAATGCTGCAAGCCTTGTTGGATGACATGCGTCGCTATGCAAAGCCAGGTCATGAGCTTGAAGTGGTGGTAATGCTAGATGAGCGCCTTAAAACCTTGATTAATACCTCGGGTATGCAAGTGGTTTTTATTGCGCCAGAACAAAATGCTACTGATGAATTTAAGCGCTTAGTGCAACACTGCGATGCTATATGGCCGATTGCACCAGAGTTTGATGGTCTATTGCAAAGCTTGTGTCAGAGCGTAGCTGATTTAAATAAGTTGCTATTAACGTCTCCTGCACAGGTAGTCGCGTTAACAGGTGATAAATGGTTGAGCTATCAACATTTTAAGCAATATCATATTGCCACTGTGCCTAGTCGATTATTTACAGGCGTTGATCAATATGATCAGCAACAGGGTGGCGATTCAACTTGGGTCGTTAAGCCTTTAGATGGCGTGGGTTGCGTAGATAGTTATATTCTTAGGGAAAGAGAAGATTTTATCGCTATGCAAGCGCGTAGTGGTCGTTATATTATTCAGCCGCAATTATCAGGGCTCACGACCAGTTTATCGTGCTTGTTTAAACAAGGTCGAGGCTGGTTGCTGTGCGCTAATCAGCAGCACTTTACAATTATCAATCAACAATATCATTTGACTCAACTTGTCGTGAATCATAGCCCTAATTTAGAAGCTTATAGCGCCTTAGTGGATGCTATTGCACAATCATTGCCCGCTTTATGGGGTTATGTAGGTATCGATTTAATAGAGACGCCTGAACAAACATGGGTGCTAGAAATTAATCCGCGTTTAACGACTTCTTATGTGGGTATACACGAAGCCTTAGGGATTAATGTCGTTGAGGCTGTTATGCAATTAATTCGCGGTGAGCCGCTTTTAAAAACTCAGGATCGCCAAGCGGTCACTCTACAGGTATCGTCATGTCTTTAATCAATAAAGTGGGTTGGGATATAGGTGGCGCTCATGTTAAAGCGGCTGTTATCAATGCTCAAGGTGAATTGCTGGCTGTTTATCAACAGCCTTGTCCATTATGGAAGGGCATAGAGTATTTGCAGCAGGCGGTCAGAGGAATCCTAGCGCAGATCAATCAGCCAGTTAATTGTCATGCCATCACTATGACTGGCGAGTTGGTGGATTTGTTTGTCGATAGGGATGATGGCGTAAAACAAATCATCGGCACTATGCAGGCTTTACTGGCGGGTCAACGCTGTTATATCTATGCCGGTTTAGCTGGGTTTATCTCGGCGGAACAGATTGAAACTACACATTATTTAGCCATTGCTTCGGCAAATTGGTTGGCGAGTGCGAGCTTCGCTGCACAAAAAATAGGCAGTGGTTTATTTGTTGATATCGGCAGCACCACGACTGATATTCTGGTGCTTAAGGAGGGCGATGTTATGGCTCAAGGTTATAGCGATTATGAGCGCTTAATCTCTAAAGAGTTAGTGTATACCGGCATCGTTAGAACAGCAGTGATGGCGGTTGCACAGACAGCACAAGATCAAGGTCAAGACATAGGCATTATGGCAGAATATTTTGCGACTATGGCTGATGTTTATCGAGTGACGGGTGAGCTCGATGAAGCTCATGATCAAACTGAAACCGCTGATGGTAATGAGAAAACCTTAATCGCCAGTGCTAGACGTTTATCACGATTATTAGGCAGTGACTTTGTTGTAGAGGAGTTGCCTCGCTGGATAGCCTTTGCAGAAAATATTCGTGAACAACAGTTACAAAAAATATTGCAAGCGAGTTTGTATCGATTGCAAGTCGATGAACTTGATCAACAACACCCTTTAATAGGCGCAGGTGTCGGGCGTTTTTTAGTTAAAGAGCTTGCTGAGCAATTAGGGCGACCTTATGTTGATTTTATTGATTTACTGCCTAATGCTGTTATACAAACTGGGCTAAGTGCAGCGGATTGTGCGCCCGCAGTCGCTGTCGCCCGTTTGCTCACTGAGTCGGATAAGAGTTAAATGAATAAGCCCTTAACACCGAAAGCACCTAAGAGTACCGAAGCCAAGGTTGTTAGTGCGCCTAAAGTGAAAGCAGTTAAAAAACCTGCTCAAAAGAAGCCAGAGCCTAAACCTAAACCCTCAATCTCATGGTCTTATCGATTATTATTGATCGCTATTGAGTTGCTAGGTTTAGCTATGACAGCTGTTTTTGTCATTATGATGTTATTGGGCTATTCGGCTAGCTTATTTACAGGCACCAGTTTCTTTGCCAATTTATTGCCTTTTGCTGTCGGAGTTTTGGCTCTAATAGTCGCTATGGCCGGTATATTGATAGGCTGGTATCAATTTAGAAAATGGTTATATAGCAAGCAATTATTATGTCCAGCAATACTCTCTATTAGCATGGCTCTAGGGACAGGTTGGTATTCTATGCAAGAACAATTTTCACCGATACATGCCCACTTTCGAACTTTAGTAGGCGGTAAGCAAGAAGCCGCTAAAGTGACTATTGCTCATCAAGTTTATGCTGCTTATAGACGTTATGACGCTACACAATTACAAACCATGGTGCAACGTGCTCAAGAATATAATGCTGTAATTAATGAAGCGGCAACAGAGTTCGGGCTTGATCCAGCCCTATTGCAGGGCGTTGCGGCAACTGAATCTTCTTTTTTACCCCGTAATAGCAGTGATGGTGGGCATGGCTTATTTCAAATAACTCAAGTGCCTAAAGTTGTAGTAGAACAGGCCGGCAAGCGCTTGGCTGAACATCAAATGTCTTTACATAATCATCGTCATAATGCTTTTTTAGCGGCTGCCACGCTTAAATATTATTTAGCTGAAATGAAAGGGGATTTATTCTTAGGCTTATTGGCTTATAACATAGGTCCGGCTAATGGTGGTTTACGCTTTATTATGCAGCAATATGGCGCCACCGATTTCGTGACTATTCAGCCTTATTTACAGAGCTTGCCAAGGGATTATCCTATCCGTGTTTTATCGTACGCATTGGCTTTTAGAGTCTGGCATAAAGAAGGTAAATTACTGCCTTACGAAGAAGGTAGCAATGCCTTACATATACAGCATATTGGGATTCCTGGTTTGCAGGAAGATTTTTTAGGTTAGCTAAGTTTTTAAGCAGAATGCCGATGTAGGTCAGGTTAGCGATAGCGTAACCCGACGAGGTATAAAACATCGGAGGTTGAAAATGTCGAGTTACGCTGCGCTAACTCGACCTAGCTCTCCATGAGGTTTCAGATCAAAAATAGCGCTGTAATCGAGACGCACAATTTTGTGTTTGTATATTAATCAATTTCGTAATACACATTAGCCTATGCAATATCGACGCGCGATCACCCCTGGCGGCAGTTTCTTTTTTACCGTGGTTACACAGGCAAGAAAGCCAATCTTCGCAAACTCTGACGCAGTTGATGTTTTGCGTGATGCTTTTCGTCATGTGCGAAAATCAAGGCCATTCGAAATAGATGCGATAGTGGTGATGCCCGAACATTTGCATTGCATTTGGACGTTACCCACTAATGATGCAGATTTTTCTACACGCTGGCGCTTGATTAAAACCTGGTTTAGTAAACATTGTGATCCTAAGTTGCGCCCTGCTACCAATCTAGTTCGCAAAGCTAAGCATGAGCAAGCGTTCTGGCAGCATCGTTATTGGGAACATCAATTGCGAGATGAAAATGATTTTGCCCGTCATGTCGATTACATCCATTACAATCCGGTTAAGCATGGTTTGGTCTCATCGCCAATGGCTTGGCCATATTCCAGTTTTAGTCGTTATGTTGTGGCTGGTATTTACCCTCCAGATTGGGGTAACGACGTTATAAATTTAGAAGGCATAGGCCATGAATAGCTATTAAAAATGTCGGGTTACGCTGTGCTAACCCGACCTACGCGATTACATTGAAATGAACCGATTTTTAAGATGTAGGTCGGGTTAGCGATAGCGTAACCCGACGAGGTATAAAACATCGGAGGTTGAAAATGTCTAGTTACGCTGCGCTAACCTGACCTACGCGATTGCATTGAAATGAACCGATTTTTAAGTTGTAGGTCAAGTTAGCGATAGCGTAACCCGGGGTAGTATAAAGCATCGGTGGTTGAAAATGTCAGCTTACGCTGCGCTAACCCGATCTACGCGATTGCATTGAAATGAACCGATTTTTAAGATGTAGGTCGGGTTAGCGATAGCGTAACCCG
The DNA here is from genome assembly GCA_903934035.1 of uncultured Methylococcaceae bacterium. GTDB lineage: Bacteria > Pseudomonadota > Gammaproteobacteria > Methylococcales > Methylomonadaceae > Methylobacter_C. The sequence goes on along the minus strand of CAIZMK010000289.1, from coordinate 20,453 downwards.
ACGGGGTATAAAACACCGGTGGTTGAAAATGTCGGCTTACGCTGCGCTAACTCGATCTATGCGACTAAGGATTTTGGATGCAATCATCAATCTTCAGCCAAGCTAGTTAATATTTCTTCTCGGATTTGAGCTTGTTGTTCTGGGTCGGTAATAGCTTGTAAATGTTGGTCGGTAATATAGAACATATCTTCAGCGCGACTGCCTATTGTGGTGATTTTTGCATTCAATAAATTGACCTGCTGTTTGATAAAAGCACTGCCTATTTTGGCTAGCAGTCCTGCATGATCGGTGGTAATAAGTTCTATTAAAGTATAGCGATTTAAGGGGTCAGCAATAAACTTAATGTTGGTTGCGATAGGGAAGTGCTGGGCTTGTCGAGATTTAGATTGACGATGGATATTGATATGGCCTTTTACCTCGCCTTCTATCAGGTTCTGGCGAAGTGCTGAGCAAATATGTAAGGCTCTGCATGATTCATTGATAGGTTCGCCAGATTGTTCCAAGACTTGAAAACTATTCAGTGCATAGTTATTTTGCGTGGTCATAATTCGGGCATCAAGTATGGTTAGTCCCAATTGATCAAGGGTTGCGGTACTGATGGAGAAAATAGGTCCAATATTTTCAGCGTAAATAAATACGTCGGCACTGCCATGCTGAGTTTGTGGGCTGAGTAAAACTAGAGGTAAGTCATCTGCTTTAGCTGAGCTTATAGCCATGGTATGCCAGGCTATTTCATCTGCTGAATATCTTAAAAAATAATCATCATTGGTGTGTTGCCAAGCATCGTTAATGAGGTCGTTATTTAAGCCTAATTTGCTGAGCTTTTCATGCGCTTCTTGTTTGTTCTCTAATAAGCGATCTTCAAGTGCACTAGGGTTTTGCAAGCCGTGGCGTAAGGCGCTATGAGTGGCTAAATACAGCTCTTTTAGTAAGGAGTCTTTCCAATCATTCCATAACTCAGGGTTGGTGGCGCGTATATCGGCTACCGTAAGTAAATAGAGGTGGTTAAGGTACTCAACACTGCCGACTTTTTGAGCAAATTCATGAATCACGTCAGGGTCGCTAATATCTTTACGTTGAGCAGTGACTGACATCAATAAATGAGTGCTAACTAGCCAAGCGATTAAATTAGTATCATGACTTGAAAGGTCGTGTTGTAGACAGAAGTTTCTGGCTATGTCTTCGCCAAGTTTTGAATGATCGCCATTTTGGCCTTTGGCAATGTCATGAAAAAATGCGGCAAGGTAAACGACTTCCGGCTTAGCTATGAGTTTAAACACGCTAGTGCAAAATGGAAATTCATGGTTATGCGATTCTAATGAAAAACGTCGTAAGTTACGGATAACAAATAAGGTGTGCTCATCAACTGTATAAATATGAAATAAATCATATTGCATGCGAGCAATAATGTTAGCAAAGCAGGGTAGGTACGCGGCTAGGACGCCATAACGATTCATGCGTCGTAGTTCGTGAGTTAAGCCGTGGGTTCTTCGAAATAGCTCTATAAATAACTGATTAGCTGATTTGTTGCTTCTAAAGCTATCGTCAATTAGTGCGAGGTTTTTTCGAATTAAACGTATAGTGGTCGCTCGAATACCCTGTAAGGTAGGATTAAGTTGTAAAATTAAAAAAACTTCTAAAAGTGCTAGAGGGCGCTGTTCAAATAACTGAGGATTGGTGGCTTGAAGATAGCCATTAATGGCGATAAAGTCATCGTTAATAATAGTAGTTTGATTGGCTTTGTCACTTGTTATAAAGCGCTCATTAAATAGTTGTAGTAACATTTCATTGAGTCGTTCTATGCTGAGTAAGGTTTTAAAATAAAACTGCATGAACTGTTCAACATCTTGATTTGGTTGTTCAGCTATAAAGCCAAATTGCCTGGCAATTTCCCTTTGATAATCAAAAATGAGTCGGTCTTCAGCTCGATTGGTCAAAAGGTGAAGAGCATAACGAACTCGCCAAAGAATATCACGAGCAGCGATAAGTTCGTTGTACTCAGCTTCGGGTAAGAAGTCGTATTTAATAAGTTCTTTGAGAGTTGATGAATTGTAATGGCGCTTAAAAACCCAAGCGATGCATTGCATGTCACGCAAACCACCTGGACCTTCTTTGATGTTAGGTTCTAGGTTATAGGCGGTGTCATGAAATTTGGTGTGCCGTAAACGCTGTTCTTCCATTTTAGCGGCAAAAAACTGATCCGATGGCCATATCCTATTAGGTGTAATGCGTAGTTTTAGTGCTTCATAGAGTTCAGTCCGGCCAGCAATATGACTGATTTCGAGTAGACTGGTCATGATGCTTTGGTCCTCTAGTGCGGCGCTCACACATTCATCAATGCTGCGCACGCTATAGCCGGGTTTTAAGCCTATATCCCAAAGAAAGGTGAATAGATTAGAGAGCGCTTCTTGATAGGGTGCTGTATCGCTAGAGTCGAGCAGGATAAGAATGTCAATGTCAGAATGAGGGAATAGCTCTCGACGCCCATAACCACCGACCGCACACAAACTTAGTTTTGTCGCGTGGTCGCCTAGAAAGTGCTGCCAGCAACAGTTTAAGATTAAGTCAATAAAATCAGATTTTTCTTTAAGCAGTGATGCAACAGATTGTTGGGGATCAAATTTGAGCTTTAATTCGAGATCTTTTTGTTTTAATAGATGTTTGAATTGCTTTAGGCTATCTTTTTGCTCGAACAGGCTGACATTAATATAGTTTTTCAAAATATTTATCGCTCTTCTTGGCGTAGTGTAAGAATTTCATAACCGCTTTCTGTGACTAACAGGGTATGCTCAAATTGTGCTGATAGGCTGCGGTCTTTGGTGACGGCTGTCCAGCCATCGGCTAAGACTTTAACGTCTTTTTTGCCTAAATTAATCATGGGCTCAATAGTGATGATCATGCCGGCTTCTAAGCTGATGCCGGTGCCTGCTTTGCCATAATGTAAAACTTGCGGTTCTTCATGGAATTTTTTTCCTATGCCGTGCCCACAAAAGTCTCTGACCACAGAATAACGATTGTTTTCAGCATATTGTTGTATGGCATGGCCTATGTCGCCTAAGGTGGCGCCTGCTTTAACTTGCTCTATACCTAAAAACATAGCTTGTTGGGTGACTTTAATCAGGCGTTTTGCGTAGGGACTCACTTCGCCTACGCAAAACATTTTACTGGTGTCGCCATGGTAATCATCTTTAATGACGGTAATGTCGATATTAACAATGTCGCCTGATTTTAGTTTCTTATCGCACGGTATGCCGTGGCAAACGGTATGATTTATCGAGGTACAAATGGATTTGGGAAAACCATGATAATTAAGTGGCGCGGGAATGGCTTGTTGCACATCAACGATATAGTCGTGGCAAAGTTTATCGAGTTGATCGGTAGTGACGCCGGGAACTACGAAAGGTTCTATCATTTCCAAAACTTCGGCAGCCAGTTTTCCGGCGACGCGCATTTTTTCAATTTCAACGGCGGTTTTAATAATGATACTCATTTAATGATAAAGACTTAGGTTAATAATAGAGTGAGGCTTAAGTATTTAAGACTAATAATGACAAAGGCTTAGGTCATTTAAAGGCTGTCTTAACTCTTGAGCGGGTGGGTGATTTTAACAGAGGTTTGCTTGTTGTAAAAAGTTAATTATGGTATAAAGGCGTGTTAAATTTTTTAACAAATACTCACGCTTATCGTCACGTTTGGTAGGGTGCTGACTTCATTAACGTAGTTAGTTATCAATCGGGGTAAGTGGAGGCGTAACCCAACTCGGAATGATTATTCCGATTTTAAAACTTTAGGAGATATAAATGGCAGCAGTATCCATGCGTCAAATGTTAGAAGCGGGTGTTCACTTTGGACATCAAACTCGTTATTGGAATCCGAAAATGGCACCTTTTTTATTCGGCGCTCGTAACAAAATCCACATCATTGATTTGGAAAAAACGCTTCCTTTATTTAATGACGCTATGAATTATCTGGGTCAAATGGCAGCAAACAAAGGCACTATTTTGTTTGTTGGTACTAAAAAGTCAGCGCGTAAAGTGGTTGCAGAACAAGCAACGCTTTGTGGTATGCCTTATGTTAATCATCGCTGGTTAGGCGGCATGATGACCAACTTTAAAACGATTAAGAAATCAATTAATCGTCTTAAAGAATTAGAAGCCATGAAAGCTGATGGCACGCTTTATCAACGTTTTGGTAAAAAAGAAGCGTTAGGTATGGAGCGTGAACTAGAAAAGCTAGAAAGGAGTCTTGGTGGTATTAAGGATATGAAAGGCGTTCCTGATGTTATTTTCGTATTAGATGTTGGATATGAAAAGAACGCTATTAGTGAAGCTCAAAAATTAGGTATTCCTGTTGTCGGTATTGTTGATTCTAACAACTCACCTGAAAAAATTGATTATGTCATTCCTGGTAATGACGATTCAATTCGTGCTGTTAAATTGTATTGTGAAACCGTTTGTGCGGGTGTACTTGATGCAAGATCAGCAAGTTTAGGTCTATCAGCAAAGGCTGATGATTTTGTTGAAGAAGCGGTAGCCGCAGAATAATTCTGTTTTTGCTTGCAGGTGTCCCTGCGAATTGAACGATTAAGATTAAGCCCAAAAGCGCCCCCTAATAGGGGCGTTTTTACAGTGACGACATAATTTAAGGAAACACAAGAATGAGTATTAATATTAGTGCTGCAATGGTAAAGGAGCTACGTGAAAGAACGGCCTCCGGTATGATGGAATGTAAAAAAGCTTTAGTTGAAGCTGAAGGCGACATGGAGTTAGCCATTGAGAATATGCGCAAATCTGGTTTAGCCAAGGCTGATAAAAAATCAGGTCGTATAGCGGCTGAAGGTATTATTGGCGTTAAGGTTAGTGAAGATGGCAAAGCTGTTGCGATAGTTGATATTAACTGTGAAACAGATTTCGTTGCTAAGGCTGATGATTTTGTTGGTTTTGTTAATAGCGTAACGCTTGCTTTATTGAATGCTGAAAATATTGAAACTGAAGAGCAATTATTGGCTATGCCATTAGAAGATGGTATCAGTGTAGATGAAATGCGTCGTGGTTTGATTTCAAAGCTAGGCGAAAACATCACTGTTAGACGTTTTGACAGATTTAAAACTAATGAAGGTGGTACAGCCTGTTATTTACATGGCAGTAAAATTGGTGTGATTGTTGAACTATCAACACCAGATCAAGAATTAGGTAAAGATATTGCTATGCACATTGCAGCTAGCAAACCTTTATGTGTGTCTGAAGATGAAGTTTCTGCTGATACTATTGCTAAAGAAAAAGAAATTTTCTTGGCGCAGCAAGAAGAAAAAATTAAAGGGAAGCCAGCTGATATCGTTGAAAAAATGGTCTCTGGACGAGTTAGCAAATTTTTGGCTGAAGTCACTTTGTTAGGTCAGGCTTTTATTAAAGACGACAAAATGACTATCGCTCAATTAGTAGCATCGAAGGGTAATAATGCACTTCGTTTTGTTCGATTTGAAGTGGGCGAAGGTATAGAGAAAAAAGAAGAAAACTTTGCCGAAGAAGTAATGGCACAAGTAAGAGGTAATTAAGACGGTTCATAAATGGGTTAATTAAATTGCCTGTTTATGAATATATTGCTATTGGGTTAAGTTGCGGCTTAACCCAATTTAAAAACTGACCCTGAAAATATTATGACTAAACCAATTTGCCAAAGAATTTTGCTTAAGTTAAGCGGTGAAGCTTTAGTGGGGGAGACAGGCGCAAGTATTGATGCAGATATAGTTAAGCGTCTTGCCACTGAAATTAAAGAATTATGTGATATTGGAATACAGGTCGGTTTAGTAATCGGTGGTGGTAATATTTTGCGCGGCGCTGAAAAAGCGGCTGAAGGTTTAAATAGAGTCACCGGTGATCAAATGGGCATGTTGGCAACTGTTATTAATGCTTTGGCTATGCAGGATGCTTTAGAGTCACATGGACAGCAAGTGCGAGTAATGTCAGCGCTTAAAATTAATCAAGTCTGTGAAGACTATATTTGTCGTAGAGCTGTTAGGCATTTAGAAAAAGGTCGTGTTGTAATTTTTGCTGCGGGTACAGGTAATCCTTTTTTTACCACCGATTCAGCAGCCAGTCTAAGGGCTATTGAAATTAATGCTGACTTAATGATAAAAGCCACTAAAGTTAAAGGTGTCTATTCGGCTGATCCTGAAAAAGTTAAAGATGCCATTTTTTATCCACGATTAACTTATGATGAAGCCTTGGATCAGCGCCTAAATGTTATGGATACCACAGCATTGGTATTATGTCGTGATAATAATGTGCCGATGCGAGTGATGAATATTTTTGAGCAAGGCGCTGTCATGAAATTAATGATGGGTGCAGAAATAGGCTCTCTTATTGAACGAGGAATAGATTGATGATTAATGATATTCAACAAGATGCAGCAACCCGTATGGGTAAAAGTATCGAGGCTGTAAAGCATGAGTTTTCGAAAATTAGAACAGGTAGGGCTCATCCTAGTTTGCTAGAGCACATTATGGTTTCTTACTACGGTACCGATTCAGCTTTATCTCAAGTAGCTAATATTGCAGTTGAAGACGCACGTACTTTAACGATTACGCCTTGGGAAAAAGGCATGGTGCAAGCGATAGAAAAAGCTATCATGAAGTCAGATTTAGGTTTGAACCCAGCGACTAATGGCATGACAATTCGTATTCCATTGCCAGCATTAACAGAAGAACGTAGACGTAACTTAGTTAAAGTTGTTAAGCATGAAGCCGAAAATGGTCGAGTTGCAGTTAGAAATATCCGTAGAGATGCTAATTCAGAAATAAAAGAAGCGTTAAAAGAAAAATTAATTTCTGAGGATGAGGCACGTAGTGCTGAAGAAAAAATACAAAAAATAACTGATCAGTATGTTAAAGATATAGAAAAGATACTGGAAGCTAAAGAAGCCGATCTCTTATCAATTTAACAGAGATAACTATGGCTAATGATGATTTAACCGCTATGGATTCGGAATCTAATGTTCCTAGGCATATTGCTATCATTATGGATGGTAATGGTCGATGGGCTCAGAAAAGATTTATGCCAAGAACGGTTGGGCATCAAGCCGGGGTTAAAGCTGTACGTAAAATTGTTGAGTATTGCGCAACACATAATGTTGAGGTCTTAACTTTATTTGCTTTTAGTAGCGAAAATTGGCGTAGACCTGAAGCAGAAGTCTCTTTGTTGATGTCGTTATTTATGGCAACTTTACAAAGAGAAATCAATAAATTAGATCGTAATAGTATCCGATTACGCTTTATAGGTGATAGATCCGCATTTTCTGAGAAATTGCAGCAAAAAATGGCCGAAGGCGAAGCGCAAACGCAGAATAATAAAGCTTTAACTTTGGTCGTAGCTGCTAATTACGGTGGTCACTGGGATATATGTCAGGCTTTTTTGCAAATGCAAGAAAAAATGGCTGTAGGTGAGCTAAAGAAAGAAGATATTAATGAGCAATTAATTAATCAGTATTTATCAACAGCTGATCTTCCTGAGCCAGATTTGTTTATCAGAACAGGTGGCGAGCAGCGGGTTAGTAATTTTATGTTATGGCAGTTGGCCTATACAGAATTATATTTTACAACAACACTCTGGCCGGATTTCGACCAGAATTCCCTTGAAGACGCAATCAAGAGCTTTAGAAGTCGGCAACGCCGCTTTGGTCATACCGGTGAGCAAGTTCTTAATAAATCCGTCACTCTATAAACTTTATCAAAATAGCATACAACAATGTTAATAAAGCGAATTATAACAGCATCAATCCTTGCTACCTTGATTGCCTTGGCAGTCTTTTTATTGCCCATTGAGTATTTCTCTTTGGCTATAGGTTTAGTCATTCTTGTCGCAGCTTGGGAATGGACTAATCTTGCAAACGTAAGCTCAATGCTTATGAAGGTTGCTTTTTTAGTAGTCTTAGTTTTGCCAATGTTAGGCATACATTTTTGGACGCAGATATTAGAGCTAGTCGCTCAGCTTGTTGATTGGCCAGACATTAGAGATTACTCCGGTGCTTTAGAATGGCTGGTAATACCTCCAGTCTTATTTTGGCTAACGATGATGATTTTAATCAGAAATGCACCAACAGGCATTATCAATATTCAATTGAAAACTCGATATAAATTATTGATAGGTTGGTTTGTACTCATATCTGGATGGATGTTTTTATCTAGGTTGAAAGCTTTTTATGGTCCAGAAATGACCATGTATTTCTTTATACTGATATGGGTAGCAGATATTGCCGCTTATTTTTCTGGAAGAAAATGGGGAGTCACTAAATTAGCTCCAGAGATTAGTCCTGGAAAGACTGTTGCGGGTATGTATGGCGCTTTAGTATCCGGTTTAGTGAGTGCTATATGTTTGAATATATACAATCTTCAGTACGGATTTAACCCGCTAATTGCTTCTGACTTTATATTAATATCGATACTCACTGTATTGGTATCAATTTATGGTGACCTATTTATTAGCGTGGTTAAGCGCCAGCGCGGAGTAAAAGATAGCGGATCTATATTGCCTGGCCATGGTGGTGTTTTAGATAGAATTGATAGTTTGCTAGCCGCAACTCCTTTTTTCTACGGTTGTATATACTTCATATATAGGTTAGTTGAATGAAAGGTCTCTGCATACTAGGAGCTACTGGCTCTATTGGTGTTAGCACCTTAGATGTTGCAGCAAGGCATAATCATCTTTATAAAGTGGTCGCTTTAACAGCCAATAACAATATTGATTTATTGTTTGAGCAGTGCTTAATTCATCATCCAGAAATTGTAGTCGTCGTCGATGAAACTAAAGCACAACTATTTTCAAATAAATTACAGCAGACATCAATTTCTGACATTAAGGTTTTGTCTGGCACTAAATCATTGGAAGTCGTTGCGACTTTAGATAATGTTGATTCCGTGATGGCGGCGATTGTAGGTGCAGCAGGCTTGTTACCAAGTTTGGCTGCTGCCAAAGCAGGAAAAACAATCTTATTAGCTAATAAAGAAGCCTTGGTGATGTCGGGCTCTATATTCATGCAAGCCGTTGCTGAATCAGGTGCTCAATTGTTACCTATCGACAGTGAGCACAATGCGATTTTTCAATGTATGCCTGCTGGATATCAATCAGGCATGCAAGCAAAGCAAGCTAGGCGCATTTTATTGACGGCTTCAGGTGGCCCATTTCGTGAAATGCCTTTAGAGAAGTTGGTCGATGTCACGCCAGCACAAGCGGTTGCTCATCCAAATTGGGATATGGGTAGAAAGATTTCGGTCGATTCAGCAACGATGATGAATAAAGGCTTAGAAATGATTGAAGCTTGTATTTTATTTGCAATGACGCCCGATCAAATACAAGTGGTTATTCATCCCCAAAGTGTTATTCATTCGATGGTTGATTATGTCGATGGCACGGTGCTAGCGCAGATGGGTAATCCCGATATGCGTATACCGATTGCTTATTCAATGGCTTGGCCTGATCGATTTGATTCTGGTGTTGAACCTTTAAATATATTTGATGTTCGTCGCATGGACTTTCAAGAAGCAGATTTGGAGCGATTTCCTTGTTTACGTCTTGCTTATCAAGCTATTAATAGCGGTGGCATCATGCCGACTGTTTTGAATGCGGCTAATGAAATCGCAGTAGAAGCTTTTCTCAATGAACAAGTTCGCTTTACTGATATTCCAGTTATTATTGAGCGCAGTATGGAAAAGTTTGTCGTAAAACCAGCATCTACTTTAGAGATTATTTTAGAGGCTGATCATCAGGCCAGAATTGCTGCGAAAGAAATTATTGTCGAGTTAGCTCACTAATGGATTTTTTACATACTCTGTTTTATTTCGCTATTGCCATTGGGGTCTTGGTTTCAATTCATGAATTTGGCCATTTCTGGGTAGCGCGTAAGGTAGGAGTAAAGGTATTACGATTTTCTATAGGCTTCGGTAAAGTGCTGTGGTCTTATCAAAAAAATCCTAATACGACAGAGTATGTATTATCAGCCATCCCATTAGGTGGCTATGTCAAAATGGTTGATGAGCGAGAAGGTGAGGTTAGCGATGCTGATTTGGCCTATGCCTTTAATCGAAAGTCAGTATGGGCTAGAGTTGCCATAGTTGCTGCAGGTCCTGTCTTTAATCTAATACTGGCTATTGTTTTGTTTTGGAGTGTATTGGTTATTGGTGAGACCGGCATAAAACCGAGGCTCGGCTCGGTTAGTACTTCCACATTAGCGGCTACAGCTGGATTTGTGGAAGGTGATGAAATTATTTCCGTTAATGATAAGCTGACTCCGACTTGGTCGCTTGCCATGAGTTCTATCATTGCTACAGCCATAGACGGTGAGCAATCGATTAAAGTTCTTGTAAAAACCATAGATGATCAACAGGTTGTTAGATTGTTAATGGTTGCTGCTAGTGATGCTAAAAATCCTGATATTTTATATGAGCGATTGGGTTTTAAGCCATGGTCTCCAAAACTAAAGCCAGTCATAGGCAAGATATTGCCTGATAGTTCTGCATTATTGGCTGGCTTACAAACTGGGGATTTAATCATTAGTGCTGATGACGTGAGTATTGAAGATTGGCTGCAATGGGTGGATATGGTAAAAACACATCCTAATATTGCGCTCAATCTAAACATTGAGCGTGATGGCGTCCAGTTACCAATTATAGTTACCCCAAAAGAAGTTATTATCGAAGAGAAGGCGGTAGGGAAAATTGGCGCATCCGTTTTGGCTCCTGAAGGTCTAGTAAAATCTGTTTCAGTAGAATATTCGCTGTCACCATCAGATGCAATACCTGTTGCTTTAGACATGACTTGGAGTTATGCATCATCGACATTGAAAATGATGGGTCGAATGTTTGTAGGTAAGGCTTCTGTAGAGAATTTAAGTGGACCTATTAGTATTGCGCAATATGCTGGCCAATCTGCATCTATGGGTTTAGTGCATTTCATAAAATTTATGGCCTTAGTAAGTGTTAGCTTAGGTGTTTTAAATTTATTGCCGGTACCTGTTTTGGATGGAGGGCATTTGATGTTTTTTGCTCTGGAAGCGATAAGAGGTCGTCCAGTATCAGAAAAAATACAAAGCTTCTTTCAGCAAATTGGATTATCCATGTTGCTATCTTTAATGGCACTCGCTATGTTTTTAGATGTTCAGCGAGTATTTCATTAGTTAAAGCCTTCCTGCAGTCCAGCAAAAGAGTTGCTAGTGAAATATTTAAGGCATTTGTCTTGCTTTCCCAATATCCCTCATACAAAATACGAGAAAACAATGTTAAAAATTATTAGGTTAAGTGTATTAATATCATTAGGTTTAACTTATGTAACGGCTAATGCTGATGAAGAATCAATTAGAAAGGCTTTGAATCAAGCTATGCCTAATACAAAAGTTGAGACTATAAAGCCTTCTGTTATTAAAGGGCTTTATGAGGCGGCAATAGGTGCAAATATTTATTACGTTTCAGAAGATGGGAAGTATTTAATACAAGGACGATTGGTTGATATTGCGGCTCGCAAAGATTTAACAGAAGAAAAATTAAACGGTACTCGTAAACTGGCCATTGAGAATATGGGCAAAGAAAATATGATTATCTTTAAAGCTAAAATTCCTAAATATACGGTCACTATATTTACTGACATAGATTGTGGATATTGTCGTAAATTACATTCGGAGTTAGATCAGTACTCTGCTCAAGGTATTACTATTCAATATTTGTTTTATCCTAGGGCTGGTAAAAGTTCAGATTCTTACAATAAAGCTGTATCGGTTTGGTGTGCGGATGATCGTAATGCGGCGCTTACAGCAGCTAAAAAAGATAAAAGCATTCCTGTTAAAACCTGTGATAATCCAATCGATAAACACATGAAATTGGCTGAAGATTTTGATGTGAAAGGCACGCCAATGATCGTAACGGAAAAGGGTAATATCCTGCCAGGTTATTTACCTGCAAAGCAGTTAGTTGAAGCTTTAGAGAACGAGGAAAAGTCTAAGTAGAATAAAAGAGTTGGTGTTGATGTTGTTGCCTTAATATGGAAGGTTGCTTTAATCTTGCACTTTTAGATGCTGCTTTTAAGGATGTGCGCAAGTAATAATCCCAGCAAAGAGTTTTTAGTAAGGGGCATCAAAAACAATACAGGGTTTGTCATGTAAAGGCGAATTCATTCGCCACGTTTTAACAGGCGAAGGAGCTGGGCGAATCTGTCGCCCCTACAAGGTACTAGCTTTTGAAATTTAAATATACCTCGATATGCTTACCTAACAGGGATGATTAAGTGTATAGAACCTATGCTCTTTAGCAAAGAGAGGCTAAGGGAGTTTGGGTCTATTAAAAATAATCATTAAATCGATTTTAATATAGAGGCTGATCGTAATGTAGGGGCAGGTCGCGACCTGTTCCTACGGAGAAGAATGTGGAAATGGGGACGCTAAAATCATAATGCTTTCACGGTCTCTATCGTATCTACGTCGTAATAAGTTATTTGCCTATTTTATTTGCTGTTAATTGCTGCACTTATAATTAATAGGTGTTGCTTGTTGGTTGCTTGAATAATAACCATCAGCAATATCGATATTGCCGTTGTAAGACAACTCAACGATTTGGTAAGAATTATCAGTAAATTGAAATTTGGCAGAAAATTCTTGTTGGCTGTGAGTGATTATGTTTTCCTGAGATCCTTTGAAAATAAATAGATGCGGATCAGGTGTGTCAATAATAGTGTTAATGGTAGAAATATGAGTTAACACATCTTCTGTGTTATAAGTTTTGCCAATTAAGATATGATCTTTGTTGTATTCATAAGAAGTTCCTTGCTTAATGCCTGAATTAAAACAATCAGCAAGTGTCTTCCATCGTCCGTTAGTCATCGCAACAGGGATAACAGAGGGTGGCGGTGGTGCTATTGGTTTTGGTGGTGATAATTTAGTGCATTTAATTTGTTTGCTTACATTGATTTGATCATTATCGCTATCTGTTCTTATTGATTCAGCATCAATTTCTTCTGCTGAATCATTTAAATGAAGTTCATAGTCTATCGTTGCAATATGGTGTCCAGTAATATCGCCCTTATCTTGCAGTTGAAAGGAAAATAGTGAGGAGCTTTTATCAAAGTGAGTCTTTGATAAACTAATCATTTTGACATTTTTATTATCCAATAGAGTTTCGTCAAATAAATCAGTTAAGAATACGGGGTAAGCTGTGCTTTCTGTCTCAGAAAATAACAGTGTGCCTAGTTCACCAAAGGGGCAATTGTAGAAATACTTAAAGCTTTTAATCTTTGATAAATAATTAGTATCTGATAATCTATTTCTTTGATATAGCGTTTTATTTATCTTAGTATCGTTTGGGGAGGCATAGGTTGAAAAAAGACCTAAAAGCGTAGTAAGTAAAATGCCAGAAATAAGTTTCATACTGTTACCTTGTTTGAGATGTTTAGATTGAAGTCCAATTTATGTGCTGGTATAGAATAGAAGGGGCTTAAATTTAATGGGCGTAATTAGAAGTGCTAGGCAAAAAAAAGGCTGCGACTCTATTAAAAGTCGCAGCCTTTTTGAGTATAGGCTTAGTTATTAAGCTAAAGCTTTTACTTTTGAATTTAGTCTACTTTTGCCGCGTGAAGCTTTATTTTTGTGGATAATGCCTTTAGTGACAGCAGAATCAATAATAGGCTCTACAATTTTATAGGCGGCTTGTGCTTTTTCTTTGTCGCCAGCTTTAACTGCGGCAAGTACTTTCTTAATAAATGTACGTAGGTTGCTACGTTGTCCTGCGTTGCGAATACGGCTTTTTTCCGCTTGTTTCGCGCGCTTTTTAGCTTGTGCTGTATTAGCCATAGTATCTCGAGCGTTGGTTTTAGTTTAGAGCTCCGCATTATCTTTTTAAATGTTATTATTGTCAACTATTAATACATTGAATTGGAATTGCATTGACTCAACAACTGTTTAAGTCGACTGCTGTAGTCAGCAGTATGACGCTAATTTCTCGTCTTCTGGGTTTTGTTCGTGATATGTTGATCGCTAGAATTTTTGGCGTAGACATAGCAACCGATGCTTTCTTTGTGGCCTTTAAAATACCTAATTTCTTTCGGCGTTTATTTGCAGAAGGCGCTTTCTCGCATGTTTTTGTGCCAGTATTGATAGCTAAAAAGGCAAAGGGTAGTCAAGATCAATTAAAGTTATTGACAGAAAGGGTTGCTGGCACTTTGGCGGCAATTCTCTTTGCTATTACCCTGCTTAGCATGTTAATTGCTCCGCTGATAATTTGGATGCTTGCGCCTGGTTTTGCATGGCAGGGTTTACAGCATGATTTAGCCGTAAAAATGTTACAGATCACCTTGCCTTATCTGTTTTTTATCGGTTTAGTAGCCTTTGCTGGTAGCGTATTGAATGCGCAGGGTAAATTCGCAGTTCCTGCTATAACGCCGATTTTTTTAAATATTACCATGATTATTGCCGCTATTTGGTTGGCGCCACTTATGGATGTGCCTGTTATTGCTTTGGCGTGGGGAGTTTTTGCCGCAGGAGTTGTGCAATTATTATTTCAGATCCCGGCATTAATGCGACTAGGCATCAATATAAGATTTAGATTAGGGTTTCATGATTCTGAGGTTAATAAAATTTTAGGTTTGATGATGCCGGCTATTTTTAGCGTATCAATAACGCAAATTAATTTATTGGTAGATACCTTAATCGCTTCGTTTTTAAAGACCGGTAGTGTTTCATGGTTATATTACTCAGATCGTTTGGTAGAATTTCCTATGGGATTGCTTGGTCTGGGGTTGGGGGCTGTCATATTGCCCAGTTTAGCAAGCAGTCATGCCGCAGATGATCCTAGAGCTTTTTCTAATTCTATAGATTGGGGTTTGCGTCTAGTTTTATTAATTGGTATGCCAGCAACTATTGGTCTGTTTTTGTTGGCTGAGCCGATGCTATCGACGCTATTTCAATACAAAGAGTTTGGTGTCACTGATGTGTATTATTCAGGGCAGAGTCTTAAGGCTTATTCATTAGGTTTGATGGCCTATATAGCCGTCAAAGTATTGGTGCCAGGTTTTACATCGCGACAAGACTTAAAAACCCCTGTGCGTTTTGGATTATATGCCATGATAGCAAGCTTGGCGTTAAATGCTGTCTTGGTATACCCTTTAGCTCATGCTGGATTGGCTCTGGCTACCTCTTTGGGTGCATTCGTCAACGCAGTTTTGTTACTATGGCGATTAGTAAAGAATAATGTCTATCATCCTGCCGCACGTTGGGGGATATTTATGCTTCGTATTTTACTGGCTAGTGTCGTTATGGCTGCAGTACTCTATTATAGTGTTGATGTTAGCTGGTGGAGTCAATGGGGAGCATTGCAGCGATTAGTTAATTTAATAAAATGGATAGCGATAGGCGGCAGCGCTTATGTGGTCATGCTATTTGTTCTGGGATTTAAATACCGGCATCTAAAATAATTTATAAATAATATGGTTATTTAAATAAATAATGAATACTATTTTATATAGTTAGGTATAATGCCCGCTGGATTAAAAATCTGATTTACTCTCTGCTTACCTTTTCGATGTTTCTTTTGTTAGTAGCTCGTCCTTGTTTCATTAAGTAATTTCTAAATTGACCCACATTCCGCCTTAACCGGCTCTATTACTTTATATTATATTAAGGATTCATTATGTCTACTTTAACAACTGGCACAGTAAAATGGTTTAACTCAGATAAAGGCTTCGGTTTTATCGAACAAGCTTCAGGCCCAGATGTATTTGTACATTTTCAACAAATCAACAATTCTGGTGGTTACAAATCATTAGATGAAGGCCAAAAAGTACAATTCAGCGTAACTCAAGGGCAAAAAGGCCCACAAGCTGAAAATGTAACTGTTATCTAAATAAGCTTCATACTTTAATTAATTTTATTAAAACTATTGAACTTATTAATGCAGGCTATATTATATAGCCTGTAATACTACTTGGGGGCGACATGGCTTCGACGTGGGTAGCAAAACCTTAAGTGCATGCCGAGGACTGTACACCTCGTAAATCCTACAGAAACTAAGTATTCGCAAATGACGAAAACTACTCAATGGCTCTAGCTGCTTAAACACAGCACCATTCCTTTGACCATCTGTGCTTATGCGGGTGGAGTTCAGTTCGCTGAACGCTCAGAGGTCATTTACATAAGATCGCGCTGAAATCCGTCCGGTGTGGATGCGCTAAAACCTTACGGAATCGCTGATGGTTTTCTTGGCTCGACGGGTGATCATTAGTTAAATCAAAGACGAGATAAGCATGTAGACCTTATGGCGGAGTACTTGCGGACGGGGGTTCAATTCCCCCCGCCTCCACCAATTCAAGATTCAGCAAGATTCAAAGAAGTACACAAACCCGCAGATTTAAAAGTCTGGCGGGTTTTTTATTGTCCAATGAAATGCAACCTAATACAATAATTACCAGCAATCGTTGCTGGTAAATATGCTGGTAAACGATCCAAGAGGTTTTCATTTACCAGCATAGGGTCTGCACATGGCTAAAACACTGAACAAACTAACACCTTTGACTATAAAGAGCATGATTAAAAATGCCGCTAAAAATGGTAAGGTTGAAAAAGCATCCGATGGTGGCGGTTTATATTTTATTGCAGAGCCCAGTCGTAATTCATGGTGGCGATTTGATTACAGAATTGCTGGTAAGCAGAACTCGTTATCTGCTGGTATATTTCCAGAAGTAACACTGGCTAATGCTAGAGAAAAAAGAACAGAGTTTAAATTATTGGTGTCAAAAGGCATTGACCCCAGCGCACAACGTAAATCAGAGAAAGACAGTAAAAGTGGTGCTGATAGCTTTGAAACTATAGCCTATGAATGGTGGGCTCATAAAAAAGACGGCTGGACAGAAGGGCACGCGCAAAGAACCCTAACCAGATTGACAAATGATGTGTTCCCGTACCTTGGCAAGACATCAATAAATACTATCAATGCCGCTGATATGCTTAAGACAATACGTCGAATAGAATCTAGGGGCGCAATAGAAACAGCTCACCGAACTAACCAGACTTGTGAATCAGTCTTTGCTTATGCCATTGGCACAAGTCGATGTGACAATAACCCCAGCACAGCTATTAGATCGGTATTAAAAGAAGCTCCACCACAAAAAAACTTTGCACGTTTAAAAGATATTGCTGATATTGCTAACCTACTCAGAGATATTGATTGTTACAAGGGCTCAATAATCACTAAAACAGCACTGCAATTAATACCCCTTACATTCGTAAGACCTAACGAAATAGCCTCATTAGAATGGTGTAATATAGATTTTGAACGGGCACTCTGGACAGTACCCGCACACATCAAAAAACAAAAGAAAGTAGACAAACAAGATGAATCTAAAACTCACCTTGTACCCTTATCAATTCAAGCGGTCGCAATACTAAAAGATATATTCCAGCTCACAGGGAATGGGCGTTATGTTTTTACAGGCGTTAGAACTCAGTCAGGTAGCAAGTACGAAAGACCAATGACTACTAATGCCTTGTTAAGTGCTATTAGGCGCATTGGCTACACTAAGGAAGATATGACTACGCACGGATTTAGAGGGATAGCATCAACTCAAATTCGAGAAAATAATAAAAATAGGTTTGCTGATGCCGTTATTGAAATACAACTGGCTCATAAAGTCGGTGGAAAAGTACAGCAGGCTTATGACCACGCTCTTTATTTGTCAGAACGCTATGAATTAATGCAATGGTGGAGTGATTACCTAGACACACTTAAAAATGGCGCTCAGGTAATAGAGTTTAAAAAGATTGGTTAATTTTATGTTTGATATTGTTTTTTACGGTGTTACCCGTGTTACTGGTGTTACCGCCAATGATGGCGAGGCTTGCAGCGGTAACACCGTTTTTTTTGTCGGTGTTACCGGTGTTACTTTTTCGCGTACAATTACGTTAGAGTGTTATGGTTTTGGTGTATTTATCACATATTAATTAATTGCTATTCTTGCTATTTCTGCTATTCCTTACGCATGAGTGTAGTTAATCAACAAAGTATAATAAAATTCAATAAAGCACACACAACCACCAAGGGCTTACTATATGACTACATTACAAATAAGTGAACAAGCCGCCAGTATTCTAAGCGATATGGCGAAACAACAGCACCTAAGCAGTAGCGAATTAATAGAGCGATTGATAAAAAAACACAGTCAAGAATTAACAAAACAACCTGAGTTATTATCTGATTTTGCTGGAATATTAGCAGATTCACCAATATTTTCAGGAGACCCGCTAGAGATTCAAAAGGCTATGCGTAATGAATGGGATTAAGTATTTACTTGATACTAATATCATTATTGGCGTAATTAAAGGAAACGAGCAAGCCACAAGCCTTGTTAATGGTATTAAATTATATTCTTGTGCCTTTAGTGTAATAACTCGCATGGAATTATTAGGTTTTTCTGGAATTACCGAGCATGAGGAGCGAATATTTAAAGTATTGTTATCGAAAATGGAACGATTAAGTTTGAATAAAGATATTGAGGACGCAACTATTAAGCTAAGGAGGCAAAGACGAATAAAGCTACCTGATGCCATTATTGCAGCTACGGCTATTACCTATAATCTGGAACTATTAACCCTAGACAAAGATTTAAGCAGCAAGCTATAAATCGCCTGATATAATCACAACAACCCGATAGGCTTAGCGGCTGATAAACAGGATTCGTTACCCTGCTTTGGGTTATTCCCTTTCGTAACGATTGCACCTTAACGGAGTGTTTATCTTGCCTAACAAAATAACAGAAGATCAGACTTTTTCTGAAGAGGATGTGGCTTTTGTAAACGAAATTGAACAGCGCATGAGAATAGATTATGAAGATTTTTTAGTAGAGCAAAAAAATAAAAATGATTATATAACAGCAAATTTTGATGACGATGGCATAGCATCATCACTTTATGTGATGGAAAATAACTCACCTAGTGAAGGCGACATTCAATCAGTTGATTGGCTAAAAGCTAAAGCTTATTATTTGGAATATTTAGTTTTAGGTCAAGATCTGGTTATATTTCAACTTGAATATGAAATACATAGATTAAAACTAAAAGAGCCATTAAATACTGTTTTGGCGGCAGGCGTTTATAGGCAAGAATTAATACTTCTTGATAAGTCGGCTAAAGTTGAAAATTCTCGGAAATGCACAAACGTATTAACTTCATCCACCTCCGAAAAATGGCTTCCTTTTAAGAACGAATATGACGCGTTTGTTGCCGATGGAATGAAATCAGCAGTCGCACTACATAAGATAGGCAATAAAATTGAAGCTGCAATTAAAGAAAACCCAGCGCAAACTGTTTTTAAAAAACGACCTGATAGGACAACCATTTTTCGGCAATTAGTGCAAAATCGTAAGTGATGCAAACTGCATTATGCAGCACTATTTTTGATGCAAACTGCATTATGCAACACTATTTAATTACATTTCAATTACTTATAATTAAAAGTTCACGACAATACATCCTGATTCCACAACTACTCAGGATGTACAACCAATGGCAACAACAACCGCAATACAAGAACCCCTCACATTACCTCAAATTGGCTTTTTAAGAATCTGGCAAATAGTCGGCAACCCCAAGACCAATACCCCTGCATTAATCCCCATAGGCCGCACATCATTCCTAAATGGCGTTAAGTCTGGTAAATATCCTAAGGCTTATAAGTTAGGCGAGCGTACTACAGCGTGGCGAGTTGAGGATATAAAAGCCTTAATAGCTACTATGGGGGCTTAATGCACTTATTGACACATCCACAGCTTACCCTTACTATTCCCACTCTGGTGCAACAAGTACCAGCGTGGAATGACAGCCATGAAAAAGAGATGCCAATAGCGCATTTATCACATAGTAGATTTGCGCGTTCAAATGCAAAAAAACTATTTTGGTGGGCGTTTGTCGGGGAGCTTCGGCTCGCACGGTTCTCTTTCCGTGTCTGTCACCCTACTTACGTTCACCGCCCAGTTTTTGACAGAAACAAGCGGTGTCCTCAATCATTTAAAAAAGAGGTCAACCACAATGTTACAGCCTAATTCCGTTCAATCAATTCTTGTTCAAACAGAGCAATCCCCAAACCTAGATAAGATCCACAAAGCCTTTGCAGCCGTATGTCATTCCTACGGTGACCTTAATCATTACTACGGTTTCAGCCAATACGTTGATTCAAAGCGCATAGATTGGATGCAAGACGCTATTAAAACCCTTTCAAAAGAACTTAAAGCATTGCGCGTTGGGGGTGAGAAATGATCGCCAATAATGCAACAGCTTCTACAGCAGAACAAACACCGCTAAAAGTAATGCCTGATTTTTGTCACAGGCTACCTGAGAACTACGACCCAGCTTGCCCTGATTATATAATCCATGAAGCTGAAACGATACTGGAGAGATCAAAGGGAACGCTATCGCTGATCCAGGATTTACATTTA
>CAIZMK010000288.1 GCA_903934035.1 uncultured Methylococcaceae bacterium | reverse complement strand
TTTAATAATAATTTTTTAATAGATCAAATCTCCCCTAACCCCTCTTTGCTAAAGAGGGGAATAAAAAGAATACTTTCACGGTCTCATGGGCGTATTGCATACGCCATTTCAGATATTGTTGTTGCTTATCGGTCAACACAGAATCCATTGAATTGCCAGCTATTAACTGCGTTTGTTGATTGTCGGTCAAATAAGGCGCCGTTGATGGCTTTCGCGGGTTTTTTCTGACAGTGGCAGGGCGTGTTTTTGGTAAATCTTCTACAATAACGCGTCGCACTGCACTATTATAATCAGTCGTTCTTACATAAAGCCCTGCTTCGACCAGAGCGACGGCTTGTTCAATGGAACCAACATCATAAAGCCATTCGCAGGGAAGTTCTCTGGGATGATCAGGTGGCAAGACCGCAATTTCTTTTACGCTATCCTTATCCCAAGCCAACCAATAGCCGTTACTGGTTTTTACAAAGGAAGCTTTTAGCAAACGTATTCTAATATCTCTTTGGCCGGCTGCCATGAAATCTGAAATACGCGCACGATATTCTTTAAAGTAATAAGCCATGTTCTAACCTTTTCTGAACCAATATTCAGCCTAAAAAGATCTACTGATAGGGGGAGTTTGGTTTTGTAATTTTATAAGAGCGGACAATATTATTCATCATCTTACATCGGGGGAGGCAATGTCATTAAATTAAGTTATATGTAGAATTGCGGGAGTGGCTTTAGCTACGAGTGCGTGGCTAAAGCCACTCCCACTGCATAGTCTCTAATGCCCATCTCTTACAGTGTTGTATATATTGACAACAATAAATATTGTTGTTATTGTTCCCAACATAAAAGCACAGCAATTACTTAAAGAACGCACTACCTAAGGTAGCTAATGGCTTTGTTAAATTAGCCTTAGGTGATGAGTGATGAAACAACCAATTTAGAAATGAGCGAGCAAAAATGAGCACATTAACTTTTGATACGCATGAATTCGTTAAAAAACTGAAAGAAGCTGGATTTAGCGAAGCACAAGCAGAAACATTAACAGATTTACAAAAAATTACAGTATCAAATACGCTTGAGCAAGCTAAACATGATTATCATTTAGATGATTTGGCAACAAAAAGAGATTTAAACGAAGGCCAATTAAAATTACAAAAGGAAATTGCGGAAACTAAAGCTAATTTAGTTAAATGGCTAGTGGCTGTTGGATTGTTGCAAATAACAATTATTACTGGCTTGTTATTGCGATTATCTGGAAAAGTTTAATGAATGAGATAACCATTGGCATTGCTAGCGAAAAAGCAGTGTCAAAACGATTTTTAGCGGCTTGCAAAACAGAGCAACATCAAGGCACCTTTATTGGTTTTGAAACAGTGGAGCAACTTTGGAAAACAATGACCTTAAAGCGCTGGCAGGTTCTAAAAGTTATGACAGGTGCAGGTGAGCTAACGATACGTGAAGTCGCAAGGCGGGCAGAACGTGATGTTAAGGCGGTACATGGAGACGTTACAGCACTACTGCTCTGCGGCTTAGTCGAAAAGACTGATAGCGGTAAGGTGCTATTTCCTTATGATGTGGTTCATGTTGATTTTATGCTTAAGGCGGCTTAAGGCCAAACAATGCTAACTAAATTAGCTGATAGATGGAGATCATAATGATTAGTTACGACAAAGACTTTTACAGTTGGACTCAGGAACAGGCAGAGCTTTTAAAGCATGGCCGGTTTTCTGAATTGGATATTGATAACTTAATCGAGGAAGTGGAAACAATGGGCAGAAGTGAAAAGCGTGAGCTTGAAAGCCGTTTAACTGTTTTGTTGTTGCACCTTTTAAAGTGGAAATATCAGGATGTAAGACAACGCAGAAGCTGGGAACTGTCTATTATCGAACAACGCTTGAAGTTTGAAGAAACACTGGAAGAAAATCCAGGATTAAAATCAAAATTAGATGATATATTAAAAAAAGCCTATAGATACGCAGTCATTGAAGCTTCAAAAGAAACTAAAATAAGCATAAAAATATTTCCTAAATTATGTCCTTGGGAACTCGATAAAATAACAGATAGCGAATTTTATCCAGATTAATTGATGCAAACTAAACTTTGTTGGTCGATTAACTGAATCTTAATTTGTGTGTAATATAGCGCATAAACAGCAAGTAGCCTCGATGTGTCACAGTGGAATCCAAGCAAAGCAGCGAAAAAACAATCATGATGTATGCAGAACAACTGATTTAAGGGGAATAAATATGCCAGAGATAAGTCGATTTTTTGGAATTATTATTACTATGTATTGGAATGATCATAATCCACCACACTTCCATGCTCAATATGGTGAGCACGAAGTTTTAATTAGTTTAAATGGCACAGTGATGGAAGGAAATATACCGCGCCGTGCGCTATCAATGGCTTTGGAGTGGCTAGCAATGCACCGAGAAGAATTGACAGATAACTGGGTACGGTGCAAAGAAAGAAAACCTTTATTAACCATTGAACCCCTGGAATAATTTATTATGCTGCACGTTAATCAAGCAAAATACCTAGAAGACTACCGCGTATGGCTATCTTTTGATAATGGCATTAGCGGTGAGATTGATTTATTCC
>CAIZMK010000287.1 GCA_903934035.1 uncultured Methylococcaceae bacterium | reverse complement strand
CTGATACCACCAAAGGGGCGCAAGCCAGCGCGATTCACTACAGTTTAATCGAAACAGCTAAAGCCAATGGCTTGGAACCTTACCGCTATTTAACGCAAGTGCTCAAGGCCTTGCCTTATGTTGATACGGTAGAAAAGCTTGAAGCCTTGTTGCCGTGGAATTTTAAAAATAGCCATTTTGATGAGTAGGGGAAGTACGCGGTTTATTGAGCGCTTACCTTTAAATTGAACCTGATTTTTTTGTAGCCATACCCATAGCATGACGTGTAAGTGTTGATTTTGCTGTAGGGATATAATCCAGCAATGTTAAGCCAATATTTCTGGCGGTTACTAGCGCTAACCATTCATTAGAAAACATATTAACCACAGTGTTGGTAAATCCTATAGTTCGATCATGATCTTTCTTTCGTGTATTCGCATAAGTATTTAGAAATTTGGCATCACCAATATCGTTATTGGTTTCATGTTGTTTAATAAATTGTTCTGCAAGTTGTAAAACATCGCGAAAACCCAAATTAAAACCTTGTCCTGCTACGGGGTGTAATTGATGTGCGGCATTGCCAATAATGACTGTTCTGCCAATCACCATTTTTTCTGCGCGTATTAGTGATAAAGGAAATGCCCGTCTAGGTGCAGTTAAACTAAGCTCACCTAACTTATATCCAAAACATTGTTGTAATTCGCTAATGAAATCTGCGTCACTACCTAACATAAGTGCTTGAGCATCTTCATCTTTACGTGTCCAAACTACCGAGCATGAATGACTCCCTACAGGTAATAGCGCAAGTGGCCCTGAGGCTGTAAAGCGTTCATAGGCAGTGTTATTATTTGCTAGGCTTGATTTAATAGTTGTAACTAAAGCGGTTTGGCCATATTCAGTAATATTCTGAGTGATGCCCATCAATTGCCTAACTGATGATAATCCACCATCTGCCCCAACTAATAGTTTTGCAGTTATGTTTAATGATTCATTACCTTGTTTTAGATTAATGAATACTTGATTATCACCAGTCATCAAGCCTACCACTCGGGCAGGTGCGATAACTTCAATAGTTGATTCAGTGACTAGATTAGCAATATGAGTTTCAATGTCGCGAGCTTTTATTACATAGCCTAAGGCTTCTACTTGTTCTTTTTGGGCCGAAAGACGCGTTTTACCAAAATGGCCTTGATCTGATATGTGAATATGTTTTATTGCAGTTGCAGTCTTGCTAATTCCTTGCCAGAGTCCTAATGAATCTAGTGTTTCCACTGTTCCTGCTGCTAAAGCTAATGCTCTGTCACCAGTCGGTGACGCAACTAATTGTTCACGTGTAGCTGCTTCGACAATTGCAATGCTTAGTCCTGTATTTTTTAGCATCAGTGCTAAGCAGTTACCTGCTAAGCCACTACCCACTATTACTATGTCATATTCTTGCTGCATTTGTGCCCTGCATAAGTGCTTCTATTTCAGATATGGTTTTAGGTACGCTAGCAGTCAAAATTTCATGTCCATCGGCAGTGACCAGTACGTCATCTTCAATTCGTATGCCGATACCACGCCATTTTTTTTCAACTTCTTTACAATCTGCGGGAATATACAGGCCTGGCTCTACTGTAAGTACCATGCCTTTTTCTAAAAGTCGCCATTCCAGATTAATTTTGTAAGCACCGACATCATGTACATCCATACCGAGCCAATGTCCTATTCGGTGCATATAAAATTGTTTGTATTTTTCGTCTTTAATGAGCTTTTTTAATTTGCCTTTGAGTAAACCTAAAGTGACCAAGCCCGCTGTAATGATTTCAACAGAGGCTTCGTGAGCTTTATTCCAAGGAATACCTGGTTTGATTTCTGCCAATGCCGCTGTTTGAGCATCTAAAACTAATTGATAGAGTTGTTTTTGTGGTTCACTAAACTTACCTGAAATGGGGAAGGTACGAGTAATATCAGCGGCGTAGTGATCACATTCTGCACCCGCATCAATCAGGAGTAAATCACCGTCTTTTAATAAGCCAGTATTTTCGGTGTAATGCAAAGTACAGGCATTGTTACCGCTGGCAACTATTGAGGGATAAGCAACAGAGCGTAAACCGTTGTCCATAAAGTGATGAACAATATCGGCTTCTATTTGATATTCATAGCGCCCCGCTTTGCATGATTGCATAGCTTTTGTATGTGCCATTGCAGAAACTTCGACAGCGTGGCGCATAAGTTTAATTTCATTAGGGCTTTTAAATAAACGCATTTCATGTAGGTGGTGCTCTAGGGAAATTAATTCTCTAGGTGCTTCTACACCTGTTCTGGACTGGCTGCGGATAATGTTTAACCAGTTTTGCAATCGTTGATCCAACTCAGTATCCCGTCCCATGGGATAAAATACTTTAGTTTTGTTTTCTAATAGTTTGGGTAATAGCTCATTGACTTCATCTATTGAGTGAGCTGTATCAGCGGCATATTGATTAATGGCCCCATCAAGACCAGCATGCGCACCTTCCCATAAGGCTTTTTTCTTATCAAATTTGCGGCAAAATAATAAATATTCGCCTTCAGATCTGCCTGGAATAAATACAGCTAAAGCGTCAGGTTCATTAAATCCAGTCAGATAATAAAAGTCACTATTTTGCCTAAATGGATAATCTACATCGCTATTACGTGCACACATAGATGCACTGGCGATCAGGGCTATATTGCCTTTGCCTATATGATTTAATAATTGCTTACGACGTTTTTTAAATTCAGTTTGTTTCATGATCTTCTCGCCATAAATCGTTAGTGGAGTCACTATTGTCTGCTAACTCTTCGCGCAATAATAATATAGCTGACTTCAAAAACTCAGTAATTTCAACAAAATTTTGTTCATCTTCTTCGCCATCTACGTCATTATCTAACTTAGTAAACTCAGTAATGTCTTTTAGAATTTCACGAGTATCTTTTGACCAGTTAGTTAAAGTTGTTATTGAGCCTACGCCGTATAAAAAGCCTCGACACCAGTTTGTTAAAGCTTCAACTCTATCAGTTAAAGCAACTTCATCTTCTGGTAGAAAAAAGTCAAAATCCAAGTCATCACTAGCGAGTAAGTGTCTTGTTTCTTCAAATAATCGTATCAAGATATCAATGTCGTTGCTTGATACCTGATTGGCATTTTGCAGTAATTCTGCTAACCAATAAGTACTTTCTGTTTGATCATTAACACAAAGCATACCAGTTGCTAAGCCGTGAGCTTCTGCAGCAGAAAGATCTGGGTCACATTGTAAAAAAATTGCGTTACAGGCGTTATAAGCCATAATAATTACACTAGCTAAAAGGAAAATATTGCTTATGCTACCATTGAAAATAACCTAGGTTAATATTTGTTCGTTTATAATTAACAAAGTTACAGTTAATAGTTAATGAATCTACTAGCTGTTTCTGAATATAATCCGTAATTACAACTGATTACTTGAATTAAGACAGATGCCACTATGACAGAAATATATCTCACACCAGAATATATAAATTTAGAAGATCGATTAGATCAACTTATCGATAAATATTCAGACCTAAAGCGTGATAACGCTAGATTAAAAATTAAGTACGATACCTTGGCTCAAGAGAAAGAAGTCTTATTGGAGAAAACATCTTTAGTTCAAGCAAAATTAGATTCTATGATTAATCGCTTACAAGCATTGGAGAATGGTTTATGAGCAATAATCCCCAACATGTTTCATTAATGATTATGGGTAAAGAATATAGAATTGCCTGTAATGAAGAAGAGCAAGATAATCTTATTGTTTCAGCCCAGCAACTTGATGTTCAAATGCGCAAGATGAGGGACTCAGGAAAAATCAACGGCCCCGATAGAATTGCAGTGATGGCTGCTCTTAATGTGGGTCATGAGCTACAGTTAATGAAAAACAAAAATATTGCGTTAAATCAAAGATTGAACGAATGCCTAAGCAGATTAACTTCTAAAATAGATGATGCTTTGGATAAGAATTAATTGGCTAAATTATTAGTTAATGCCTCGAATTCGAAGCAAATAGCGCTAATCCAAGCAATACTAGATTTGAGTCAATGATCACATTAAACGACAGATGATTGGCAATCATATCGGCGTCACCGCCTGTTAAAATAACGGTTAGTGATGAATCTTGGGTACTTAGAGCGCTTTTAATCAAGCCGGTGGCAGCGTTTAGTGTCCCACTATAAATCGCAGCTTCAGTGAAGTTTGCCGGTCCAGTGCTAAATTTGTCTTCATTAAACATTAGTAAATCAGTAGCAATTGCTAAGGATTTTTTCATTAATGTTAATCCTGGGCTAATCATTCCTCCTTGATGATTACCGTCGGCATCAATAAAGTCGATGGTAATTGCGGTTCCGCAATCAATGATGCAAGCCGATTTTTGGTAGTAATTACGCACAGCAATGAGAGCTAACCATCGATCTACACCTAGTTTTTCTGGCTCTATATAGGCATTATGAACGCCAAATGTATAAGACTCAGATTTTACTTGAATAATAATTATAGCTGGCCAAAGTTTATTAGCGACGGTTGTGACTAAATCCACTATGGATTTAGAGCTAACACAGCCTAAGGCTAGTTTCCGAGGTGTGGGTAAATGTTTCCATAGTTCAATGAGTTTAGTCGTATTAAGTGCTTCATTATTTATAGCATGACTTTGCTGAAGATTAGCATTATGGAATGTAGCCCATTTAAGTCTACTATTCCCAATATCAATGACTAAAATCATATACCGATGCCACTAAAACTGATTTCGCCAGATGCGAAAGCTTGAATAGTGCCTTCAGCTCTCTTAATTAATAAAAGGCCATTATCATCAATGCCTTCAACGATACCGTTTATTTGTTGCTGGCCAATAAATAACGTTGCAGATTGTCCTTGTAAGCAATCATAACTGCGCCACTCATCGAGATAGGCTTGTATGCCTGTTGTTTCAAAGCCGTTAACTATATCGAGAATATGACTTAAGAGCGTAGCTGCGACTTGATTTCGAGAGATGGATGCTGTTCCCGCGACGTTAGTAAGGTCAGTCCAAGCTTGATTAATGGTTAAGGCTTCAGAAGCTGCTAAAAATAGATTGAGACCTAGGCCGATTACGGCAGAGCAAGGGCCATCTGACTCACCAGATACTTCGATGAGTATGCCGCCTAGTTTTTTACCTTGACTGTAAATGTCGTTAGGCCATTTTAAGCCCACATCATGGATATGGTGTTGCTTTAAAGCTCGGATAACAGCAACGCCCACAGCTAAACTTAATCCAGCGGTAGCCGGGATGCCGCCTTGTTGAAAGCGCCAGAGTATTGACATATATAGGTTACTACCAAAAGGCGAAACCCAAGTTCGGCCACGTCGCCCTTTTCCTGCCGATTGATGTTCTGCAAAGCAGACAAAACCTGAGGTTGCCTGTTTTTGAGCATAATCGACTAAATAACTGTTAGTTGAATTAAGGCTGTCGTGAATCTCAAGCAGAGATATTAAGCGTTGATGATCTTGGCTAAGCGCTTGTATTATGGTTTTTAAATCTAATAACTCCAAGGCATATTCAAGCCGATAGCCTTTACCACTTATAGCGGAGTGTTGTAAGCCTAGTTCCGATAAGCCCTTAAATTGCTTGCAAATAGCCGAACGACTAACGCCTAGTGCTTCTGCTAACTCGGTGCCTGAATGAAATTGTCCGTCACTCAGTAATATTAATATTTTTTTTTGTTTATCTGAAAGATGCACGGCTAGAACTCGATTGCAAAAAATAAAAAAGACAGAGTGGCTGTCTTGTTGTCGTGATTATAACCTGATTCAATCTTAAAAGAGGTCTCCTACTGATAGTGATGATCGTATCATGAGCAAATTTTCTTGAACTCTATCAATGAATATGTTTATGTATAACCCTATTCCCTGTCTCATTTATGCCTACCATCCTATTCGCAGTCATGCGAATTAGCT
>CAIZMK010000286.1 GCA_903934035.1 uncultured Methylococcaceae bacterium | reverse complement strand
GGCTACAACGGCACTATGGAGTTAGAAATCCAAGACGGTAAGAACTTTATTGCATGGACACATACCCAATACGAAGATATTACCCGCTTTCCTGCAAGGATAAAGGCTGCGGCAAGTGCTTTGTATCATCAAAAGTTCAGGGGAGCCTTTCGAGTGAAAATGCTGGACGTGACCATGCTAATTAAAAAATCAAATTGATCATTAAGATGTAAAACATCATCACATTCAGATAAATATCAATACATACATTTACGCGACCTTATAATATTTATTTTGATTAGAAGACTTTGCTTGCTTAAATCTGGGATGACGTGCTTCAGCAAATTCTTGTTTGAGTGTTAATTTAGAAATGATAAATGGCGCTTCCTTTGCCAATACCTGCAGACACTTCGATCAGTTCCTTTCTTACAATAAATGCCGGCAAAGATTGACTCTAGTGCATTCATGTCTCTTTGTAAGGTTTGTTAACTAAAGTTATGGCCTCTATCAAGTGGTTGATCTTATAGTTTTGTGATAGCGAGTTTCATCTCAGGATAATGAAGTAAAGACGTCTGACTTAATCACTCATAATTAACCCTCGAATAATTTGTAGGTAATAACTGGCGTGTCTGGGTAACGCCAACAGTACAAACTTTAGCAGGTTAAGACGACGGATTTGGTCGGCTGAAGTTTACGGCTTATATAAACCTATTTGTCTATGCGTATTTCTACGAATAGACAGGCCTAGTGCAATGATAATAAGCTCTGCAACCTAGCTTGTTAGTTATCTATGGTCGTTGGCGTTACTCAAAGTCCATCATAGTTTGCTGTTTGTTAATGGCTAGGTCTTCAGGATTTACGGGCTATACAGACCTTTTATAAAATTATTTTGTTCATTGCAAAGTAAAACTAGGTCATTTACTGGAAGATTCATGCCGACTTTTTGAACGTTCACGAAGGCTAATAGAACCTCTAAGTCAGTTAATTGAATGTCTACGAGCCTGTTTTTTAATTTATTCCACGGTCATGATGGTTTTTTCTACAGGATTTATAGTTCGCTGAAAGGTCATGCACTATTTTTGGACAAGAATTAGGCTACCCTTAAGGGTCGTAGACGGTTTTAAAGTCGACTAAAACGGTTGCAAAAGTGTAAGGGATTGTGAAGGTATTATGTAGTAACGCAAAAACAATTTTTTAATTTTGAAAGTCATTGTTTTTATCTAATGTGGGAGAGGCTTTAGCCTCGTATTCCAGGCTAAAGCCTATCCCACAATAATTCTTTTACAGTCTCGTAAGCGACGAGTTCTAAATTTTAGTAGACGATTTAGCTAATTTTGTAAATCACAGTGTAGTCGCCGGCAGTTATTTTTATCCATGTTTATTAACTCAATTAAGGAATTTACTATGTCTGATTTTGTACCAACGACCGATAATGATTTATTGGTTTGGGTTGATCATTTTATAACTCAAATCAGTACCGATAATGAAATCGCTGCCGTTGATTTGGCAGCTTTAACAGCCGGTAAAGCGGACTTTCACATTAAGATTGATCATCTTAATGATGCTGCAGCACAAGCTAAACAGGCGACAGCTGATAAAAATGATAGTCGCAATAATATTGTTAATTTAGTCAGGGCAGAAGTGCGTCGTATCAAAGCGCGTTCCACTTATACTGACGGGCAGGGCGCTCATTTAGGTATTATAGGAGCCAGAGATAGTCATGATTTAAGCAACTCTCGTCCTGATTTGAGTGGAACAGATCAGACCGATGGTGTGGTCAGCTTAAATTTTAGTAAATATAATAGTGATGGTGTCAATATTTACAGCAAGCGTGACAATGATGTGGATTGGGTGTTGCTCAATCGAGCCAGTATTTCGCCTTTCGTGGATAACAGGCCTTTATTACAAGTTGGTAAACCTGAGTTACGTCACTACAGCGTCGTTTATATTCTAAAAGACAAAGAGATAGGTAACTATAGCGACGAGGTGGTGATTAATTGTACGCCTTAGCGAAGGGCTAAAGGCGAAGACTTAAGCCTAGCATCTGCGCTTTAAGTTGCTAGCCTTCTAGGCTTAGTCTTTCGTCTGTTCTTAAATTGTCCTGATTTAAGTTCGTAGCCAAATAATGTAAGGCCAACGGCACAAACATAAGCAAAGTCAAACGACAGATCTGGTCGGCTGATGAGTATAGATCCTTAATAATATTCTTGAACAGTCAGCGCAGATACTACATTTCATGAAAAGAGCCTTGAAAACAATGCCTAATTTCATGACCAATTATCCACATGGTTACATTTTTTTTAGTGATAATATGACACTCATATTGAAAAAATATATTTCTTCTCCCGTATAAGGTTTATATCCATCATCTGTTCGTCTTTTTTGGCCACTTGACGATCGCATTGCCATCCAAGCGTGTTAAGTCTTGTTCTGAATATTCAAAAAAAGGTTCCAGCTCATTTAGAGCGACTTTAGGAAATAGCTGAGTTAGATATTTTTTAATATCTCCTATATAACTATTGCCGGCCTAGTTTGATGAATTCATAAAATACCAGTGCATTCTAATTCTTAATTCAAAAATTAATAGTGCCAACGGAAATTAAATAGATCTGTACTTATTTAAAATACCCGCTCAATAACGACATCTTCTGTCGCTGTAATCCTGATAATACTGTAATCAACTTTACTTTTAGGAGATGAGCAATGGCTTTACCCATACAAAAATTACCCAGCAACCAGTTAGGCAAAGATTATATTATCGGCGATTTACATGGCTGCTTTTCTTTACTTGAGCGTCTCATGAAGGAAGTTAATTTTAATAAAAACCAAGACCGATTGTTTTCAGTCGGTGATCTGATTGATAGAGGCCCTGAGTCTTTGCGTTGTTTGCAATTATTGGCAGAGCCTTGGTTTTATGCGGTTAAAGGCAATCATGAGGATATGTTTTTAGAGTTGTTCATGCCTTATTTATTAAACAATAAACTTCCTAGTCCCAATGATTTTTATTACAGTGGGTTAATGGATAATGGCGGCGAATGGGTTAAAGATTATATCAATGAAGCTCAACAAGCTATGTCAACTGAATTCGATAAGGCATTGGAATTAGTTGCAAAAATGCCCCTCATTTATATCGTTGGAGAAGGCGACCAGAGATTTCATGTTATTCATGCTGAACTCACTAAATCCAGAACACATGAAGCTGATAACGTGGTTTTTGTCGATGCGGATATAGATGAATTTTTCATCAATCAAGCCCTTTTTTTTGATATAGAAGATCGTCTTTATTGGAGCAGGAGCTTAATGAAGAGTTCGGTTGCGGATTTTTGTTACCCAAGTGTAAAAAAAGGTTTATCAACGACTTTTTGTGGCCACACTATCGCTAAGATTATTCGACAAAAGTTATCTCATGTTTGTTTGGATACCGGTGCATTTATGTCGATTAATACCGCCAACGATTATGGTTTAGTTCTTTATGATGTTAAGGAATCACAATATTTCACGACATCTTATCAACAAAATACAGTGAGAAAAGTTCGTCATCCCATAGCAAAAATACCCTAAGGAATAATCCTAGTAAGGTGAACATGCCACATATTTTATAACGACAGAAGAAGGTGTTATCGATGACCTATGTATTTTTACCGCATGAATATAATATGTGGCTACATCAATTAGAAGGCAACAAGCCTATTCCTGTTGCAAAGTTACCAGGGAGTGATGATGCTAGATATTTTATGTCAACTGATCACACGCTATTTGCTTTTTTAGATCAAGCACAAAAGCGCATTGGCCTTTATCAATTATTAGATGCAGAACCGTGGTTTGAAAAAAAGATGTCTCCTGTCACCTTACCAAAAAATTGCCTAGGTGATGATGTGTTGATTCATAAGGCCATCATTTATGTAGGTGGTCGAAGTAAGTCGGGTGAATTTCTATGGCAAAAGGCAATAACGGATCAAACTTGGCTAGCGTTACCTTTCCCTGATGATTTTTCACCTAAGCGTTATAAATCGATTGATCTATTATTTTTGGAGGGTGATCAACTCATTGCTGTTGATGATATTGTTTATCCTAAATGGATTTTTACCTATGATATTTCCGAGTCGAAGCATCCTAAGCCTGTTGGCATTGCTAGTCTTAAACAACATACCAGTTATGAATCTATTTATGGTGGCGCAGACAATGATGATTATATTGCCTTATTGTCAGGTGGGATAAATCATGGAGAATGTTTTAAGTTTATTTCGTTATTAGATAAAAAAACATTAAAAGAATTATGGTGTTGGAGCACCAAAAAGCCTAAACAGTATGACTCACTGTTGCCGTTACTCACTAGCGACATTGTCGATCCAGAACAAATCGAAGATATCATTGGCATGATAAATGAGTTGGGCATCTTGTTCAAAGACTTTCTTGATGATTTTTTCGTCAAGATCATTAGCCGTCAAAGATAAGCGACTAGATTTTATGCAGAAAAAGCTAGGCGTAAATTAAGGTGCACGAGTTAAACGAAAGCGAGTCAAATTTGGGCAATAGCGAAACAACGCACTCTAATTCATATAGAACCAGAAGATTTTGGTGTTATGACAACTGCCGTAGCTACCGTTTCAGCCTATATAAATGAAGACTTTAAAAATAAAGCCGCACAAAAATTAACTGATTGGTTTGGTTGAAATGGCAAGTATCGACCTTACGGCGGATCAATGTTGTAGGGTGGATACGAAGCGGTAGCGACAATCCACCACAAGCGGAGCTACAAAACTCTCACTTGCCTAGATTTTTCTCGTCATGCTACCTATTCGATTGTTTTCGATATGGCTTGAGTATGCGGCGGATTGCTGTCGCGAATCCGCCCTACAACTTTCAACTTACGGACTTAAAGTTGGTAGCCGTAAGAATGCTTAAGCAGGTTTTTTGTATATCCACACCCCAACGTTCAAACCAGTTGAATAATTTGATTGAGTTGTTCGCAAACCTCAATAAAAAAGCCATCGAGTAGTTTCCCTAAGGGATGCGGTTTTGCAGCTCGCATTCGCCAATCGAAAGATTTGGGTTGATGACAAAGTACGTAACTGGTTTTTTCAAGTTTACGACCGGAAGCTTTACCAACGGCAACCGCAAAAGGATTATCGGCATTATAGGATGCGGTAGTCATCGGTAAGCCAATAACTAAGGATGTTTTATCATTAAAACTTTGGGGTGATAACACTAAAAAAGGATGAATGTCGCGCATTTCTTGCCCGACTTGCGGGTTGCAATCAATCCAGATAATGTCTTGACGCTCAGGCAACCAAACGCCGGTTTTTTTTACCATTGCTCGGCACCTAATTTTTCTTGTGCCATCATCACTTCACCGCCGTGTCGTTTAGGGTCAAATGCAGCTAAACGTTGTTCTAGCGTTAATGATTTATTAATGATCGGCGTAATAATAATCTGACCATCAACAACCGTTAAGCGCACGCTCTGATGTGCTTTTAGATGAGCCTCACGAGCAACGGCAGCCGGTAAGCGCACTCCTAAATTATTACCCCACTGTTTTATATCCAATACAACGTCTGTCATTATAAGTACCTTAAATAGTAAATATTTAAACAATAGTTTAAACGTATCTAGTTGCTTGTACAGTAAATTGCGTGAGGGAGGGTCGCTAAATAATCATCATTGGATCGGCTTATTCAACTTAGTACGCGAAAGAAAACAGAATAATCTTATATAGTTCAATATGTTATAATAGACCTGGTAAACTGAAGATGTGTTTTAACGGATTCAGTCTCCATTGTTAAGCTATTGATTTAGTGTTTGTTTCGGCAACTAGTTATTTATTTCAATAGTGAACACCTCTTTAAATGTATAAAACCAAAAATTCTTCGTCATTTGAAAAGCTATGCGCACCGTTATACAACCCCAAATGCAGTTCGGACAAGTAGATATCTCTACTATCGTTTTTAATCCGAAAACTCGTGATGATATCCCTCAGTTATTGCGTGGACTTCAGTACATTTACACAAATGCGGCGTTACGAGAACGGGTTTTTACTATCCTTCAAGAAGTATTGCCTAAACGGGTAGGTGCAGAAGGCAAAGCGAGCGCAAAGACCGGTCGGCCTGGTATGGAACAATGGAAAATACTGGTTCTTGGCGTATTACGCTTAGGATTGAATGCCGATTACGATCGTATTCAGGAATTAGCTAATGAACATAACTACTAATCTGTAGGGCGTATTGCACCCTACAGTGACTGAATTTAACTTTGCTTTAAAGCAAGAGCGATAGCTGCTG
>CAIZMK010000285.1 GCA_903934035.1 uncultured Methylococcaceae bacterium | reverse complement strand
GTATCGGAATCATTAAAGATTTTAGATGACGACTATATGGAATCTAATGAATATTCAGATAAAAAAAATGCATTTGATAATTTTAAATCCATAGGTCAAATTGCATTCGTTACATTTCATCAAAGCTTTAGTTATGAAGATTTTGTCGAAGGTATTAGTGCAGAAATCAATGCTGAAGGAGGGTTAAGTTACTCTATTAAAGATGGTATTTTTAAGAAAATAGCCATTGAAGCTTTATACAGTAAATTTAAGCAAGAATTCACTAAAGAAAAATCAGAATTTCAATGGCAAAAAACCTTAGAAAAAGGGATTGATACAGAATTCAATCCTAGTAATTACAACCACAAAAAATTAATCTTATCGAATCTTAAAGCATCTGATTTTAAACCTAGTACGGGTGAACCTTATGTACTTATTATTGATGAAATCAATCGAGGCAATACCTCGCGTGTTTTTGGTGAATTAATTACCTTAATTGAAACCACTAAACGTGCAAGCTCTGATGAAGCTATGGATGCTATTTTGCCTTATTCCCAAGAAACCTTCACTGTGCCTGATAATTTATACATCATTGGTACTATGAATACCGCTGATCGCTCCTTAGCGTTAATGGATACTGCATTACGTCGTCGTTTTGATTTTATTGAAATGATGCCAAAGCCTGAGTTAATAAAAGACATAGATATTGGAGGGATTAATCTTGAACTAATGCTCCAAACTATCAATGACAGAATCGAAGCCTTATATGATCGTGAGCATACTATCGGTCATGCTTTTTTTATGACATTGAAAGATGATCCTACTATCGAGAAATTAGCTTATATTTTTAAAAATAATATTCTACCTTTGCTAGAAGAGTACTTTTTTGAAGATTGGGATAAGATTATTAAAATATTGGGTGACTCGAAAATCTATACTCTAAAGAACTCTGGCAATCTTGGATTCACTCACACTGGCAAAAATTATTTAAGGGATTACGAAGCATTAAAAACCCCCCAAACCTATATTAATATCTATACACCAATCCCTATTAATCCAGCTTAACAGGAATAATTCAATGACCGACCTTAGTGTCCGTGAATTTGGTTACATCATCCAAAAGGCTAAGAATGACGATTCTAGTCGTGATGAGTTTGCATCAGGCTCATTAAACGATGTTATTGAAGTAGATGAAAAAGCCTGGGATTACTTAGAGAACTATGCTTACAGTAGCGATAAAGAACATAGATTTATTAGGAGTCGCTCATACAAAGGCAAAAAAGCCTTACAAGTGGTCAACTTTGTTGGGGTTATCACCATACCTGATGACATTTACTTAGAAATATTGCCCAAGACTAGTGAGGATGGTCAAGATATTAAGAAAACCAGAGCGTTATTGGTCAAAATGCTTTGTGAAATTGATGAGCTGCCTTATTTAGAAAGTACAGAGGCTGAATTAGAAGTTTTTGAGCAACGTCTACCAGAAGTGCTTATAAATCGTTTTTTAAATGATTTAGCCAATGTGGTTAGAAAAGGCATCCGTAAAGATTATGAACGCATAGAAGCAGAAGAACGCTTTTTAAAAGGTCGCTTATTGGTATCACAACAAATTAGACAACCCGTTAGCAGGCGCCATCTATTCCGTATTGCTTATGATGTCTTTTCTGAGAATCGTGCTGAAAATCGTTTAATACATTCTGCGTTAATTCAAGTGGCTAAATGGAGTACCTCAGAGGCCAATCAAAAACTAGCGAGAGAGTTACGTTTTGCCTTCCATGAGATTCCTATTTCCACTGACTATAAAACTGATTTTGGTCAGTGGCGTAATAGTCGCGATATGATCAGTTACAAACCTTTACAGTATTGGGTGAAGTTGATTTTAAATCAACAAAGCCCCTTTAGTATTAGAGGAGATAGCAAGGGCATTTCTTTTCTCTTTCCCATGCAGACCTTGTTTGAACGGTATGTTACTAAAATTTTAGAAAAGAACGCCGACAGTTACAGAGTTGAAAAACAAGTCAGGAGCAAGTATTTATCGGAAGTCCCTAAGGCTTTTTTATTAAAACCGGATATTGCTATATATAAAGATAATCAAGTGGTGAGTATCTTAGATACCAAATGGAAGTTAATTGATCAAAACGCGCTATACGATAATGGCAATGAAGACAAAAAAGCTAACATCAGCCAAGCGGATATGTATCAAATGTTCGCTTATGGACACAAATATTTAGCTGGGAGTAAAGGCAAGCTTGTTTTGATTTACCCTAAGTGGAACAACTTTGATAAAGAGAAACAGTTTGATCTAGGGAATGGGTTAGAGCTTTATGCTTTTCCTTTTGATTTAGATGAGGCTGACAACTCTGCGGTTAATATTTTAAGTAGTTGTAGGCCGGAATAAGACCACCCAAGCGTAGCGCGTGGTGGCGTTTCCGGCACAGGGTCGATGTGATTGC
>CAIZMK010000284.1 GCA_903934035.1 uncultured Methylococcaceae bacterium | reverse complement strand
TAATTTAGCACAACGGGCAGTTGCCTAAGTCTAATACAAAACTACATGCAATCAGAAATCGACTGCCCAGATTTGGACAGTCTTTTTTTTTGCTAAAAATGTTGTCAAGAATGTTATGGTCAATGTTGTCAAGACAACATAAATGTTGTCAAAAATGTTATGGAGGATGTTGTCAAGACAACATAAATGTTGTGAACAATGTTGTGGAGGATGTTATGGAGATGTTGTAAAAATAACTCTGAAACCTACGCAAGCCTTATATGGCGTGGCTTTTACGACATTATTAACCTTGCTGTAAAGTTGCGCTGTATGTTATGAAGGGCGAAAAAAATACGCTGTAATCAAGTTGCGTAACAAAGTAGTTCTTTTAGTTCATATAATGTTGTCTTAATATGCGCAACCAAGTATTTCTTTCAGGCACTATGGCACTATATTTTGTTGTCTTATTATGCGC
The DNA here is from genome assembly GCA_903934035.1 of uncultured Methylococcaceae bacterium. GTDB lineage: Bacteria > Pseudomonadota > Gammaproteobacteria > Methylococcales > Methylomonadaceae > Methylobacter_C. Next base: position 8,335 of record CAIZMK010000284.1, on the reverse strand, counting down.
AACTAAGCTTGACTACAATGCCTTAAACCTAGCTATGAGTAAGGCTTTAGCTTAAAATTATGCGTTGTCATCAAAAACATAAGTTGCGCAACTAAATGAAAAAGTTGCGCAACTAAACAACCTTGGTCTGCATTGACGGGAACAAGTGCTGTTTATTCGTGAATTGGAATAATTTTGCTTTTATCCAAAGTGGTGTAAAATTTATATGTGCTGCCGGGAAGGCTAGGTGTGTCATCCTTCCCCATTATGTTGATAGTGTCTATCCTAGTATCGACAGCAGCACATCATTAGTAGTTACTATCTAACTATTGGGTGGTGGCCTTCGGTCGCTTCGGGCGTTAGTCGCTGGGAGTTTTCGGGCATAGCAACGTCGATGTGCGTCTTTCATATAGATAGGTATTAATGGTCGGTGAACGTGGGTAATTTACCTAGGCAAGCCGATTGTTAAATCAAGAACTGGTTTTCTGGTTCTATGGGGGAATCGATCTCAGGCTTTTGACCTGAAACAACCGATTCCCCTTTTCTTTGCCTGTAGATTGATAGATTCTGAATCTTAGAATACAATTTCTCAAGCTGGCAACTAGCTAAGCAGGAAGGATCAGTTCCCCTCCATTGGAAGTAGTTGCACAAACGCCAGTGAATCGGGCATAAACCTGAGTAAGCTGGTGGTTTAAAATTAAGCCTCATAGAGCATTTGTTTTATGGGGCTTTTTTGTGCCTGAATTATTGCCAGTTGTTGCGGGTGTTTTTTTGAAATAGGGAATTGAATCCTAGTAATAATTTAATGAAAATATCTATACAGCGTATAGTTGCTGGTAAATTTGCTGGTAAATTAAATCATTGTTTCTTTTAAAGTGCTGTTTATTTTATGTTATTTTCGTTAGTTTGTTAGTCCCCGCCCCAATTAAAATATACTAAACCCGCAGATCATCTGGCCTAGCGGGTTTTTTATTGTCCAATTAAGTGCATTAAAATACAGTAAGCTAATCAACTAATAGCAACAGCCATAAGTACAATTACTTTTGATATCTTGCATCTTGCCAATAGGCTTAGGTCTGTTTGCTATACAGAGGAGCAGGCGCAAGGATTAATTGAGCTACAGTTATCAGTGATTTAATGCCACGCTTAAGAAGTTAAAGCAAGCTGAGTTATTAGCTGATTTTTCTGGGTTATTAGCAGATTTGCCAACATTTTTATACGACCCGCTAGAGATTCAGAAGGCTATGGGTAATGAATGGGATTAAGTGTTTACTTGATACTATTCACTCTAGACAAAGATTTTAGCAGTAAGCTATAAACCGCCCGATACAAAAATTAGCTATATAAAATCAATAAATAATATGGGGCCAATGGCTTTTCAAGGATTGATTCGTCGTAGGGCTGTAAAAATTCGTTATTTGGATTGAGTCAGCGCCTAAGTTCCATAAACTTTAAGTCAAACGCAAATAAAAGTGAAAGTTTGCTCAAGATTTGTAATAATTAAAATTTTAAAAAAAAGTGTATTTCAGATGTTGGCAATTACAATTTTTAGCAAGCAAGCAAGCAAGCAAGCAAGCAAGCAAGCAAGCAAGCAAGCAAGCAAGCAAGCAGAAGACTTATGGTGACATTATCGATGAGCTGTATTTCGAGGCCACGACTTGAAGTGTTAATAATCAACTCACAATCAGTACTATAAAATATGATTGAATATAACCAGTTATTTTATAGTATTTTTGCCTTTATGGCTTTTGGGCAAGGTTTAAGTTCTTATATCGGTTTTAAAGATCATGATACCTATTTCAAAACACAAGTGTTTTGGAGTGTGTCTATTTATCTATTCATGTTTTCTTGTGTTTTTTGGGCTATAGCTCCAGTGACGAATCTATTTTGTCTCACATTAGCCAATAGTTGTCTAGTAGGCTCGATGCTGTCTACTTTATTATTATTTAGATCTTTTACCCAGGCATTTACCAAATATCATTTATCTAATGCTTTGTTAGTATTGATTTTTTACGGGGTAGTATTTGAGTTTATAAGGCAGGGTGACTATATCCCGCGTTTTTTATTGACGTCATCAACGTTAACTATAATCTGTGTTCTGCAAATAAAAGAATTAAGAGCTGTCATAAAAAATGACAAATCAACATATCTTAGGCTTATCTATTTTCTTTCGATGCTTCTGCTGTTTGTTTTGGCTTTTCGATTTTATCAATTGTTCCATGCACCTGATAACTTTATAAAAGACCTCTATCATGAAAATAATATTGGACTTTATAGCAGAATGGTTGCAAGCAGTCTGTTTCTATTGTTTTTTACTTCAATAGGCCATTATTTTTATGAGAAATCTTGGCATCAAGCCAATCAAAAGCTCCATCTTAATAAAGAACAAATACACGACTTAGAAGATAAAGCCTATTACGATAATTTAACGGGTTTGCCTAACCGCTTGCTGCTCATGGATAGACTCAATCAGGCTATGAGCGGCGTTAAAAGGCGCGGTGGCTTTTTTGCGATATTATTTATTGATCTGGATGGCTTTAAAGCCATCAATGATCACTATGGTCATCAGGTCGGTGATGAATTTTTGATGGAAATTAGTCAGCAATTAAAAGCAGCCATTCGTGATACCGATAGCTTAGCAAGATTAGGCGGTGATGAATTCATTATTCTTTTAGATGAGCTCAATAGTCAGCACTATCTTGAGGTCACTTTGCCTCGTATCTTAGCTGCTTGCAATGCAGAAATTTTTTTAAGAGCTATCGCCATGCAGGTCTCGGCGAGTATCGGTATCGCCTTGTATCCTAACGTGATAGAAAGTTTGGGTGATGATGCGGAGGCTCTTTTAGTACAAGCAGATCAGGCTATGTATGTGGCTAAGCAACAAGGTAAAAATTGCTTCCATGTATTCGATCGAAGTCAAGATCAAGTCATCATCACCCGTAACAACTCTATCGAAGCTATACGCCTAGGTATCAGGCATGATGAATTTGAATTGTATTACCAACCTAAAGTGAATATGGCCACTGCTGAGGTTTATGGCTTTGAGGCTTTAATACGTTGGAATAAAAATCATACTGAACTTTTAGCGCCCTCAAAATTTTTGTTTATCGTTCAGAATCATCCTTTAGGTATTGAATTAGGTTACTGGGTGATTAAGAATGCCTTAAAGCAATTAAAGATTTGGAACGAAAAGGGCTTAAATATTAACCTGAGTGTTAATGTAGATGCCAGACAACTCATGCAAACCAATTTTGTTGATATTTTAGCTGCTGAAATTAGTAAACAAGCTGATTTTCGAGCCGGAAGTTTGGTGTTAGAAATATTAGAAAGTACTGCTATTAATGATCGTGTCCAAGTTTCAAAAGTGATTAATAAATGTAGAGATCTGGGCATTGAATTTGCTTTGGATGATTTTGGAACGGGCTATTCATCGATCACTTATTTAAGAGAATTGCCTATTAAAATTCTTAAAATTGATCGCAGTTTTATAGCGGGCATCGCCGATTATGAGCATGACTTTAGGTTGGTAAGTCATATTATCCACATGGCTCATGATTTGGGAAAACAGGTGATTGCGGAAGGCATTGAAAGTATAGAGCAAGGTGAGTTATTAATCAGCATGGGGTGTGAATTAGGTCAGGGTTATGTCATCGCAGAACCTATGCCAGTCGCTGCTGTAGAGGCATGGCTTAAAGGCTGGCGATCTTATCCCTCTTGGCTAACAGCACAAAGAAGCTATAAAAATTATCATCTATTTTTTGAGACGCTGGTAGATCCAGTACTGATGAGCAAAAATGGTCGTTATGTTGACTGTAATGCTGCCGCCATACAATTTCTCGGCTATCCCGATAAAAAGAGTCTTTTAAATCTAAGTCCCAGTGATATTTCGCCCCTTTTACAACCCGATGGACAACGCTCTGTTGATAAAGCTAAAACTAATGTTGAAAGGGTGCTTAAAGACGGCTTTCATCGTTTTGAATGGCTCATACTGCGTGCTGATGGTTCTGAAGCGTTGATTGAGGTAACGCTAAACAACATGACTATCAATGATGACAATATTTTACATGCAGTTTGGCGCGATCTTAGTTTGCGGGATTAAGTCGGGTAGGGTGGGCAACGTTTATCTGCCCACCGTTTATATCGGCAATAAGTGGGCAAACGATAACGCTGTTGGCAGACCCTACGTGATTTATTGTAGGCCGGAATAAGGCTTTTCGAGCGTAAGCGAGTAAAGTGTTTCCGGCATAGGCACTGCTTCTGTGTCGCAAACGCCACCCCTCAATCGGCTAAAATTGACTTTAAAGCAAACATCTATATGATGGAATTTAAGCCACACAAAAAACCGTGTAGCTTAAACAGCGTATCAATGCTGGTAAATGAACAGAATAGAACGTTGTCATATCTTATTAATGGTTATTGCTTTGAATGCTTTAGCCTTCACTTTAAATTTAAAAGAAATAAAACTACCCCAAGTGCTTCATATTAAGGGCTTGGGGTTTTTTATGTGCAACAATAATTGACTCAATATTATGGAAGCAGATCTAAATGATAGTGTTTTTTTAAATGAAAAGGCGATCGAGTATTTTCAGGCTGGACAATTACAGGATTCGATTAGGCTTTTTAAACTACTATTAGTTAAGTTTCCTAATGACGCTGATTTATTAACAAATTTAGGGACGATTTCCTTATTACTGGGCGATCTATCAGAGAGTGAACTCTATAACCAATATTCTCTTGCTATCAATGCTAATCAAAGTCTTCCAAATGTTCATTTAGGCATAGTCTTTCAGCAACAACATCGTTATTCCGAATCTCTCGATAGTTATGATCGTGCAATCGTCATCGATCCTTATTATGCCGGTGCTCACTATAATAGGGGCAACCTGCTCCAAGAAATAGGCAGCTTTGAGGAATCAGTGCTTAGTTACGATCTGGCGGTGGATATTAATCCCGGTTATGCGAGTGCCTATTGTAATCGTGGTCTTGTTTTAAATGCCTTGAATCGCAGTGATGAGGCTATTGCTAGTTATGATCAAGCAATCTTACTTAAGCAAGATTACGCTGAAGCTTATGTTAATCGGGGTATCGCTTTCTTCGATATTGAAAATTATGATGCTTCAATTGCAAGTTATGACCAAGCTATTTTAATTGATCCTAATTATTTGGAAGCCTTCATTAACAGGGGTATTGCGAGTCAAGGTCTTCATGATTTTGAATCTGCACTGGCAAGTTATGAACATGCTTTAATACTGAGCCCTGCTAATGCAGAAGCTAACTATAATCGAGGTAATGTCCTTAATGACTTGGCGCGTTATCAAGAAGCGATTGATAGTTTTGATATCGCTATTTCTATTCGACAGAATTATCACGAAGCCATGACTAATAAGGGCATATCACAACATGCGCTTTTATTATTTGATCAAGCCATCCAAAGTTTTGAAAGTGCATTGAGCTTTGATAATTCCAGTGCGTTGGCTCACTTTAATTTGGGGGTATCTCAAGTTAAACTTCAATTAAATGAGCAGGCTGTTGAGAGTTTTGAGCAATGTAGATTGTTAGATGCAAGCTATCCTGATGCCGCTTACAATTTGGGCAATGTGTTAACGTCTCTTAATCGTCATGCAGAAGCGCTGGTTTGCCAGACACAAGCTGTGCAAGAAAATGATGGCTTAGCTGCAGCGCATTATAATTTAGCGAATACCTTAAGTTATTTTCAACGTTATGAAGAAGCTATACTCAGTTATAGTATTGCCATTGAGCTCAATTCTTTATACTTTCAGGCCTTGTCAAATCGCGGTAGTGCTTTTTGTAAGTTACAACGTTACGAAGAGGCGATTGCTGATTTTGATAGCGCCTTAGTTATTAATCCCGAAATAGACTATTTGTATGGTTTTAATCTACATACTAAGATGCATATTTGTGACTGGAGAGACTTTGATTCTAATGTATTAAAGTTAAAGCAGGCTATCAATAGCCATCAAAAAGTAGTTTCACCTTTTCCAGTGCTAGCTTTGCTAGATGACCCAGAAGTACAGCAAAAAGCCTGTGCTATTTACAATCATCATCAATTATATGATGCGATTGTGCCGACACTTATGAAGCCTTACAAAAGCCATCATAAAATCCGAGTGGCCTACTTTTCGGCAGATTATCATAATCATGCCACCATGCATTTAATGGCAGAGTTGTTTGAAAATCATGATCAAGACAAGTTTGAGTTTATCGGTTTTGCTTATGGCTCTTCCAATGAAGATATTTGGCGTAAACGGGCTAAGTCTTCATTTTTTAGTTTTATCGATGTCAGGCATTTAACAGATCATGCCGTGGTATTGATAGCACGATTGTTAGAAATTGATATTGCCATTGATTTAAAGGGCTTTACCTTAGAGGGTCGGCCGGGCATTTTCGCTGAAAGGGTAGCGCCTATTCAAGTCAGTTATTTGGGCTATCCTGGTACGATGGCTAGTCCTTATATTGATTATATGATTGTCGATAATGTCCTCATCGCAGACAAAAAACGACAGTTCTATACGGAGGCAATGGTGTATTTGCCCAGTAGTTATCAAGCTAATGCCAGTGAAGTGATAGTGGCAGCACATAAGGTGACTCGTTTAGACGTTGGCTTACCTAAAGAGGGTGTTGTATTTTGTTCGTTTAATAATAATTACAAAATCACCCCAGCGACTTTTGATAGTTGGATGAGAATTTTGCATCAAGTAGAGGGCAGTGTGCTTTGGTTGTATGCAAATACCCAGAGTGCAATGACTAATCTAAAAAAAGAAGCCGTTATTAGAGGCATTGATGCCCAACGCTTGGTGTTTGCTAATCACGTTGCAGTTGAAGAGCATTTAGCACGATTACCCTTAGCTGATTTGTTTTTAGATACCTTGCCTTATAACGCGCATACAACAGCCAGCGATGCTTTGCGTATGGGTGTGCCTTTATTAACGTGTGAGGGTTCGTCATTTGCCAGTCGGGTAGCGGCCAGTTTATTAATGGCAGTTGATATGCCTGAATTGATTACGAATAATTGCAGTGAGTATGAAAAACTAGCCATTTATTATGGTAATGAGCCACAGGCTCTGGATGATTTAAAAGCTAAATTACAGAGTCATCTTAAGACCAGTGATTTATTTAATGTGCGACTATTTGCCAAGCATATTGAGACGGCTTACCAAGAGATGAATCGTCGATTTTGCGCTGGAGAAGCGATTAGAAATATTGAAATTCTTCAATGATAATTGATTTAATCTCATCGTTACCACGCGGAGCGTGCATAGGTATCTACACAAGTTTCTTATCGGCGTGGAAACGTTAAAAAAACACCGTAGGGGCGTATTGCATACGCCCAATATTGAAAGTCCCATTTTATAGGGCTTATTTTATAAGGGCGTATGCAATACGCCCCTACGATCTTCACCACGATGTTATCGTTCTTGCGTGGGATTGCTAACAATTATTTGTGTAGATACCTATGGCGAAACCTGGGAACGATAAAGTATATATCGATCGTAGTGTAGGGACAGGTCGCGACCTGTTCCTACGGTGTGAAATGTACCGATAATGCGACCTACCTATAAGCCTGACTGTGGACAGTGTTACCTATGAATATACGCATCTCTAAGGCTTGCTATATAAAGCTTCATTAAGGTATATTAGCCGCTAGATAGCGTATGGACTACAAATTTGTAATAAGCTAGTTTAGAGTTAAAAGACTCTCAATAGTTTTAAATATTCAAAAGGTCTAGGTGTTTTACCTAGGCCTTTTTTATTGCTTGTCGATTTTAATAAATTTAGTGATCAACACTTAAGGTTGTCTATCAACCTGATCAAGTGAGCTTCCTTCATAAGCGATAATCCAAAGCATAGTGCAATCATTTATTCAGTTCTCTTGCCGTTGGGGCACGGGTTTTGATTAGACCTTTATTAATACCAGGCTAGCTAGTCGTATAGTTTTTAACCTTCCGCTCATATAAAGCATAGGAACAGAATATTTTGAATTTAGATAATTATCATTCAGTCGATCGTGAACAATTAGCCAGAGATATCAGCGAAATTCAGCAAAAAGCCATGGCTAATGTGGGAGATGAAGATTTACAGCACCTAAAAAGAATGGAGCGTTGGGGTAAGCTATGTACGCTTGTAGGTTATGGTACTGCTTGGATTTTCCCTAATCCTATTTCTGCTTTATTAATTAGCCAAGGTAGTTTTACGCGCTGGACACAGGTCGCACATCCCATTATTCATAGAGCCTACGATAAAATCGAGGGTATTGACGAAAATTATACCAGCAAGAAATTTGCTCAAGGCTGGCGACGTTTTCTGGATTGGCCAGACTGGATGACTCATCTTGGTT
>CAIZMK010000283.1 GCA_903934035.1 uncultured Methylococcaceae bacterium | reverse complement strand
CCCCTAACCCCTCTTTGCTAAAGAGGGGAATAAAAGAATACTTTCACAGTCTCTGTCGCTACATCCCAGCATTTAGCCAGGGTTCTTCTAAGTGCAGACAATGGCATTCAATAGTCGTCATTGTCGGGCATGAATGCCTGACCTACAGCTGTCCCGTGTTAAGTGGGTAGCCCTAAAATGACGCTGCTTTTACTTGTGTAGATACCTATGCCTAGAACGTAGGAATGCATCCTGCATGGTATCCAGCGATGCTTTAGCAGGGCGTTACCATCTGCGTGGGAGCGATGTAAGTGCTTAGAATAGCAACGAAGAAGCTAATGCCGTTTGCAGAAATATATGGAATGTCAACTCTGAAGCTAATGTGGTCAACAGCAATGTTGGGTGTGTCAACTCTGAAGCTAATATGGTCAACAACAATGTTGGGTATGTCAACTCTGAAGCTAATATGGTCAACAACAATGTTGGGTATGTCAACGCAGAAGCTAATATGGTCAACAGAAATGCTTGGAATGTTAACCCGGAAGCTAATGCGGTCAACAGAATTGTTGGGTGTGTCAACAATAAAGCTAATGCCTTTAACAGCAATACCTGGAATAACTGCACAGAAGAAATTGCCGTCAACAAAAAAACTTGGCTTGCTGGCATAGCAATCTAAACAAATTAAAATTAACTATCTGTACATACACAACGTAAGAAGAGGTCGCGACCTGTCCTTGAATTACGATCATAGCATGTCAAAAGCTTTTATGTTGACAGATAAAATTATGAGGCGTACTTTATGCTCTAGTTTCATAGGTCGAGTTAGCGATAGCGTAACCCGACATCTTGTAGCTCATTGTGTCGGCTTTTGCTAACCCAAGCTACAAAAAAATCGAGCATCAGCGGATCTTATTTAATTATTAGCGTAATTACCTTTACGTTCCACTTTGAGTCATAATTAAACTCATTTAAGCCAAGAGTAACTCACAATGTTCACCCTACCTTCCCTATGGAATCTAATTATTTCCACGCTAGTCTTTATCATTGCCGACAAATATGTTCGTATTTATCTTGAAAGCCGAGGTTTAGCTAAAGGTATACTCCGCGGTACACTGGTATTTGCTGTTGCTTATTTATTTTCATGGGGTAGCGAAGAATTAATAGACTGGACGGAAAACAAACTAGGAGTATCTCAACCAGCAATACAAATCCCTGATTATTTACAGCATTTTCTGGATACAGGTGCACTTCCCATTATCAAAGAAACTAAGGAGCAAGTTTCTAAATAAAAGCTTTTCGACTCTATAACTTTATACAAATAACGAATGAATCTAGCAAGCATCGAGTCTTTATGAAAAAAACAGTCCTATGTTTTGGAGAAGTTTTGTTTGACGTTTTCCCTGCTTACAAAAAAATCGGTGGCGCACCGTTGAATGTGGCACTGCGGTTAGCCTCATTAGGGATAAATGTACAAATAATCAGTAGAGTTGGCAATGATGCTTTGGGAAAAGAATTATTAGCTTTTATTCAAGCCAATAATATTTCTACAGAGACACTTCAAATAGATCAAAGCTTATCTACAGGCGAGGTTCTCGTCCAATTAGATAAGCATGGCTCTGCTACCTATAACATTAATTATCCAGTAGCTTGGGATAGCATCGAAGCGACAGCCGTAGCAAGCAATGCAACAATAAATGCAAATATCCTAGTTTTTGGGAGTTTGGTTTGTAGGGACGAAAGGTCATATAGCAGCTTGCAAAAGCTACTTAAAATAGCCAACTATAAAATCTTTGACGTAAACCTACGCGCACCTTTTTATAATAAAGAATTACTTATTGATTTAATGCAGCAAGCTGACGTTATTAAATTTAACGATGATGAACTGTTAGAGATCAGAGACTATTTAAAGTCTCCTTATGAGTCCCTAGAAGAAAACATGGTTTTTATTGCTAAACAAACTCATACAAAAAGCATTTGTGTTACAAAAGGCCGTCATGGCGCGGTTTTGTATTACAATGAGCGATTTTATTTTAACAGTGGCTATAAAGTTATTATTGCCGATACTGTAGGTGCCGGCGACTCTTTTCTTGCAGGTTTAATAAGTCAATTATTAAGCAATGAGTCGCCACAAAAAGCACTAGATTTTGCCTGTGCATTAGGGGCTCTGGTTGCAAGCCATGAAGGCGCTAACCCAATAGTCTCGAATGAATCAATTACCAAACTCATGCATTTATGAATCCCGATACCATCAAAACACTTTTACTTTATAGTTTAGCCTTCAACTATGCGCTACTCATAATATGGTTTTGCATATTTAGCTTTGCCCATGACTGGCTTTATCAACTCCACAAGCGCTGGTTTCATTTTTCATCTGAAACCTTTGATGTATTTCATTATGCAGGCATGGCTGCCTACAAAATAGGGATCATCCTATTGAATATCGCCCCTCTGGTCGCGCTCTGGCTGCTTTATCCTTAACAAAATTCGGTATTGGTTCTTTAAGCACCTATTCAAGTAATCTAAATCACCATAACTCAATGCTCATGCCAAACTTCAACGAATATATACAACTTTCTGCAGGGCTAATTTCTGTCGTTAATCCGCTAGGCGCTATACCGACTTTTATGGCATTAACAGCGGCTAAGTCACTAGCAGACAAAAAACGCACTGCTTTAGTGTGCGCCTCCGCTGTATTTATGGTGTTACAGATTTCATTACTGGCAGGCGAACCCATACTGAATTTCTTCAGCATTGCTCTTCCCTCATTCCGTGTAGCGGGTGGCATATTGATATTATTAATGGGCTTGAGGATGTTACATGCGACCCCAGACCGCGCTAGACACACCCCAGAAGAACAAGCTGAATCCTCCGAAAAAGAATCAGTTGCTGTAGTGCCTTTAGCCATTCCATTATTAAGCGGACCAGGTGCTATTAGCACCACCATCGTCTATGGGCACATGGGCCACACCTGGCTGCATTATTTGTTAATGAGTGCTGTAATTTTATCAATCTCAGTGATTGTATGGATCGCTATGCTGGTTGCTCCAAAAATAGCTGGATTCATGGGGCAGACCGGTCTCAATGTAATAACTAGAGTAATGGGATTAATGCTAGCCGCCATCGCGGTAGAATTTATTGCTAAAGGTTTATCAGCATTATTCCCCGTACTTGCAGTTGTGACAGCTTAAAAGTTTTTGTAGGTTGGGTTAGCGATAGCGCAACCCTACCTAAATGCTTTAATTGCAATTGCCGGTGATTAATTCTGCTTTATTTTTAGAGCACCCGCTACCGCATCGGCGACACTCCAAAACATTTTATGTTGAAATTGCGCGGGCGCTAATTTTAATAATAACAATCGCAAAGGATCTTTAACTCTCGCTAATAAAAGCACTTTATTACGCTGCGTTAAGTGCTCAGCAAACTCTATTAAAGATTCCACTGAGGTACTATCTAAGTCAGCACTTTGCTCTAAGCTAATGATAAGAATATCTGTGTCTTTACGCATTTTTAATAAGCGATATATTTCTGCCAATAAGCCTTCAACACTGGCAAAAAACAAAGGCGCTTCAGGACGTAGGATTAATAATTTATCTTGAGGCAAAGCTTTAGGATGATTTTCTCTATCCACATAGTCTCGTGAACTGCCTAATTCTGCCAACTCTCTTACAACGGGCTGACTAAATGATCGTATCGCTAAGGCTAACGATAAAGCGACCGCAATCAACATACCGTGCAACACCCCAAAAGCGAGTACTGTAGCAATGGCCACCAAGGCTAAATATTGATCTCTATTGATACGCCATAATAACAATAATGCTTTTGGATTTAAGGCGTGGCTTAAAGCATTAATAACAGCCGCTGCCACTATAGGTTGAGGAATTAAGGCGATCCATTGTTTGCCAAAAACAGCCATGAGCAACAACACACTTGCAGCGATAACGCCTGCCATTTTTGTTTTCGCACCGGCATCTTCATCAGCAGAACTGACCGAAAAACCCGCACCCACAGGCATACCCTGCAATAGTCCTGAGCCTAAGTTTGCCACACCTAAGGCTAATAACTCGCGATTAGAATCAACTTTATCCCCATGTATTAAAGAAAGACTCCGAATACTACCCCAAGATTCTGCGACGATAATCACCATCAAACCACAAGCTAATTCCGCTAACTGCAACCATTTTTCTAATGGCAATTGTGGAATGCTTAATTCAGGCAGATGTATTAAAACTGAGCCTACGGTAGCGACTTGATAATCTGCCAAATTAATACTATGGCTTAGGATAATACCTAAAACCAAAACAATAAAAGCACCAGGCAAGGTTGGCCAACGCTTTAATAATGACAATAAAAATAAAGCAAGCACACCGAGTACAGCACTCCAAAGCGATGCTTCTTCAATCCTTAAAACGAGTTCCACATACAATTTATACAAATTGGGCGCTTGCAAAGTAATGCCCAGCATAATCGGTATTTGTTTGCTGATAATGGTCACAGCCAAAGCAAAGGAAAAACCATGTAGCACAGGCCTAGATACAAAAGCAGATAACCGCCCTAACTTTGCTTTTGACAACATCAATAAGCCCAAGCCCGTGAGTATTACTAAAGCAGAACCTAAACTTACTATGGCCTCAGTATCAGAAGGACGCATAGATAAAACGACTGCAGCTAATAAAGCCGCAGCAGAAGATGTCGGTGCCACTATCGCAAAAGGACTATCACCTAACAGCGCATAAACCACTAAACCAATTAATGCAGCAGTTATCGATGCTTGTATAGTCAAGTGAGCAATCGCCGCATAAGCGACGGCTTCGGGTAACAATATAAAAGCGACTGATAACCCTGCTACTAAATCGGCTAGTAATAAATGCTTGGATAGCGCTTGAATATTAAGAGCGTTAAAATTCATGGTTTAAAACTCAGCTTTATGAAGTAGCAACATTTAAACGAATCCCCCCTTATACTAAGCATAGGTATCTACACAAGTTTCTTATCGGTGTGGAAACGATAAAAAACACCGTACCGTAGGGGCGTATTGCATACGCCCCTACGATCTTCACCACAATGTTATCGTTCTTGCTTGGGAATGCTAACAATTATTTGTGGAGATACCTATGCTTAGTATAAGGGGGGGGCTCGGGGATTTTAAGATTTTCGCGCACATACCAAAACTAAACAATTTTACAAAAAATCAGAGCATCTTCATCAAATTCATAGATAGCACATAAACGATGATAACCATCAGCAATAATAACGAGTCCATTAAGCTCATCTCTCACTAATAATAAAGGTGACAAGGCGATACCTTTATTAATCTTCTTACTATCTTTTTGCACATGGGAATTACTCACGCCCAATAATGATAACTTTGAAGCTCGAAAAATATCCTTAGCTTTAAACTGAACTAAGTTAGAGGCTTTTAGATTGTCGACAATTTGAGCCACTTTGGCTGGATTATAAATAATACTTAAATAAGATTCTGCTGCTGGGTAATCATGTGCTTCCACATCTGGTAACCAGTTGATTTCTTTTTTGTTTGATTTTGACATGCTTTATAACCTTACGAAGTAAACATTTGTGGGTGCCTAGGCAATGAATAATCAATAGTACATCTTAACAACACTTCCTCCTGACAAGGCATAGGTATCTACACAACACAGTTCGTATTATCGCTACATTACGATCGGCAATATAAGCTCATTCCTTCCTTCTCCAGGCCAGAATTTCGCTACTTTTAAAGTCCGCAATCTGGTATTGTGTAACTTAACAGTTACAATCACTGGTAAATTCAGTATTTTACTCACTATATCCAACACTCTCTTATTCTTTTAAAATATTATGCTCATTCAGTGGTACCCCGGTCACATGCACAAGGCCAGCAAAGAAATCAAAGAAACGCTACATCAGGTTGATTTGATGATTGAAGTCATCGACGCTCGCATCCCCTTTAGCAGTCAAAATCCCATGCTTAGCCAGATACGTGGTAATAAACCATGCATTAAAGTACTCAGTAAAAGTGATCTGGCTGATCCTATCATCACCGAACAATGGCAAACTTATTTAGAACAAGAGCAAAACGTAAAAACCATCGCGGTAACGGTTGATCAACCCGAAAAGATACGCCAACTGACAGATTTGTGTCACAAAATGGTTCCTAATAAAGGTTCGAGTGATAAACCCATCCATACTTTGATTATGGGTATACCAAATGTAGGAAAATCAACACTGATTAATATCTTAGCTGGCAGAATGATTGCTAAAACAGGCAATGAACCTGCCATAACAAAAATGCAACAGCGTATCGATATTGGTAACGGTATTATTTTAGTCGATACCCCAGGATTACTATGGCCGAATGTGGAAAACAAAAATAGCGGCTTTCGATTAGCTACAACAGGAGCTATTAAAGATACCGCGATTAGCCATGATCATATTGCTTATTTTGCCGCTGACTATTTGTTAAAACATTATCCAGATTTAGTTAAAACCCGTTATGAATTAAAACAGGCACCCGAAACAGAGCTGCAATTATTAGAAGCCATAGGTAAAAGTCGCGGTTGTTTGCGTTCAGGTGGCCGCATTGATATGGACAGAGTGTCTAAACTATTCTTAACCGAATTACGTGCCGGCACTATTGGAAGACTCAGCCTCGAAACGCCTCCGATGATGGAAGAAGAACTCATAGAAGTCGGTATTATTCGCGAGGAAAAAGCAGCTAAGAAATTAGCACGTAAACAAAAAGTATTGGGTTCTAATTGATGGTTGGGGGCCTAGTAGGCTAGTAGGCCGGAATAAGTCTTTTCGAGCATAAGCGACAAAAGTGTTTCCGGCATATATACCGTTCTGAACAAGACCAAAGTCCGTGCCGCTCATGAGGTTAATTGCAACTTGCATGAGCTAATCCTTAAGTTTAGTCTAAATAATTGATTGTTTTTTATTTTACTCAAAGATATCTGTATCGTGTAAGGTGGGCAAATGATAAAACTGTTTACCCACCTTACACGCCACTCTTTTATATACTATTGACCTTCTCAGGCTGAACACTTCCCTCAGCTTTTGCTGCGGCTTTGTTTTGTTGCGATATGTAAGTGCCACCTAGTATTACGGCCAAGACCACTAGATAGACCACTGAGGCCACACGTCTTGCTTTTTTACTTTGTTCATAATGATTCATGTTGAGTAAATCCTATCTGATTTAGTTAATAGACAACATATTATCTAACGCCTTTTTAGCCAAGATAGCCTCTGCTTTGGGTACAGAAATCTGATTAATCACATGGCCTGCGGCTAGATTTTCGAGTACCCAAGCTAAATGCTGTGGATCAGTTCTAAACATGGTTGAACACATGCATAATGTTGGCGACATAAAATGTACATTCTTGCCATCAGCTTTACATTCGTCATGTAGGCGATTAACTAAATTCAATTCAGTCGCAACCAACCAACGGGTGTTCGCTGCTGCTGCCCGTACTGTTGTTAATATGTATTCGGTAGAGCCTACATAATCTGCTTTTTCGCAGACTTCAAAACAGGCTTCTGGATGAGAAATGACTTTCGTTTCTGGAAAGCGCTCTAAAAAGTTATCGATTTGTTCAGGCTTAAAGACTTGATGCACTGAACAATAACCGTTCCATAAGATGATCTTAGCTTTGCGTATTTGCTCTTCTGTTAAACCACCCATGGGTTTATTAAAGTCCCAGGTCACCATATCTTCTAAGGGAATACCCATGCGGTAACCGGTATTACGACCTAAATGTTGGTCGGGGAAAAATAGAACTTTTTCGCGTTTTGCAAAACTCCACTCCAATATTTTCTGAGCATTGGATGAAGTGCAAACGATACCTTCATGTTCACCACAAAAAGCTTTTAAATCAGCGGCTGAGTTAATGTACGTCACGGGGGTGACCTCGTTATCTACATCAATCACTTGCGCTAACTCTTGCCAGCATTTTTTTACTTTAAGTAAATTAGCCATGTCTGCCATCGAACAACCGGCCGCTAAATCTGGCAAGATAGCAATTTGTTCTGGACGAGATAAGATATCAGCGACTTCAGCCATAAAATGCACGCCACAAAAGACAATATATTCAGCATCAGATTGTGCCGCATCTCTAGATAACTTTAAAGAGTCTCCAGAAAAATCAGCATGTTTAAACACTTCGTCTCGTTGATAATGGTGGCCTAAAACCACACAGCGACTACCTAATTGGGCTTTGGCGGCTATAATGCGGGCATCGCATTCTTCGTCATCGAGTAAGGCATAATCTTGAATAGGGAATGTCATCTTTAAAGCTCTTGGTAGGGGTGTTAATTAATAATGCGGTGGTGTTTCATCGACGTTTTCGCCAGCACTGCCTTCCGTCGATAAACTTTTAATACGGTCATTGAGTAGGCTACAAGTTGCTGTTATGCGATCAATTTGTTGCTGTTGCTGACTGACGATATTATTCAGTAACTGCAATAAGTCTTCTTGATAAGCCACTTTTATTTCCAGCTCAATTATTCTGTCATCATTCATTTAAATAACCTTTGAGAATAGTTGCTGTTGTTTATATGCTAAATAGCTATCGAAGATCATACAAATATTGCGTATCAACAAGCGTCCTGCGGGCAATACTTTTATACCATTGCTAGATAAGGTTAGTAAGCCATCAGCTTGCATAACTAGTAATGCCGTCAATTCTGTTGCAAAGTATTCACTAAATTTAATCTTAAACGCAAGTTCGATGTTTGCAAAATTTAAATCGAAATGACAAATTAACTGGCTAATGACTTCGCGACGTAATTTATCATCATCATTTAAATCGACGCCTTTAAATACTGGTAGCTTATGCTGCTTGATTAATTGGTCGTAGCTTTCTAAATCTTTTACATTCTGTATATACGCATCCCCTACTCTTCCGATTGAAGTTACCCCAAAACCAATGAGATCACAGTCCGAATGCGTAGAATAGCCTTGAAAATTTCGATGCAGTTTACCTTCTCGCTGGGCAATGGCTAATTCATCATCAGGCTTAGCAAAGTGATCCATACCTATATAAACATAACCTGCTGCAATAAGCTTTTGGCCTATCATCTGCAAAATAGCTAACTTAACATCGGCACTGGGCATATCACTATCATTAATCTGGCGCTGAGTTTTAAAGCGAGCTGGCATGTGCGCATAATTAAATATCGAGAAACGATCAGGTCTTACCGCTAAGATCTTATCCAAGGTGATAGCAAAACTTTCCACTGTTTGCAGCGGCAAACCGTAGATCAAATCAATATTAGTAGAGCGAAAACCTTCGTTACGTGCAGATTCTAACACGCTAAAAGTCTGCTCTTCGCTTTGCAGGCGATTAACGGCTTTTTGTACAGCGGGATCAAAATCCTGTAACCCTATGCTGATACGATTAAAACCTAATTCACGCAATTGTTTAATAGTATCGGCATTGGTTTCTCTAGGATCAACTTCTATCGAATACTCGCCGCTATCATCATCTTTAAGCAAGAAATGTTGACAAGTTTTCGCCATCAATTTTTTCATTTGCTGATAATTTAAAAAGGTTGGCGTTCCCCCGCCCCAGTGCAATTGATTGACGACCCGATTGGCATCGAACAAATCTCCCAACATAGCAATTTCTTTGCACAGATTTTCTAAATAAGGTTCTACATGCGCCCTGTTTTTGGTTACGATTTTATTGCATGCGCAATAAAAACAAACCGTATCGCAAAAGGGTATATGAAAATACAACGATAAGGGGCCGCCAGCCGCATTCGACTTCGCAATATGTCTGCGATAATCTTCATCACCAAAACCTTCATGCAGTTCTAAAGCTGTTGGATAAGAAGTATAACGAGGCCCTGCTTTATCGTAGCGATTGATTAAAGCGAGATCAAATTTTATGGACTGATCGTTCATTTAACTAAGTCGTTAATAATAATATGCTGAGTGTTTTTATCACTAACCACAACTTGATTAATACTGCCTATTAGATCACCCGCTTGCGCCATAGCATTGCCAGACTTAGAAACGCGTGCCAACAATTTAACTTCACTAAAGTTTGATAATTTCATAGTCGGCATCATAGCCATCGTATCATTTAAGCTGACAGTTATCGGTAAATCAGACACTTGTTTACGAGCGATAGCTAAAGGCATTTTAGGGCCCGATAAAGCTTGAGCATACACAAATACAGTATCCGTTGCAGCGGCTGATTCAATCAGTTCTGGTGCTAAACTCACTTGTACAGTGATAGAAACACTAGAAGTAGTCGCGACAGTTTCGGGTTGAGTTGCAACAGTGGCTGTTTCACTTTTTAATTGAGCCAATAAGCTTTGTATTTCTTGCTGATATTCTGAGCCAGGTGGCAATAGAGCCTCGAGTTTCTTCCATAATTTCATGGCTGTATCTGCATCACCCTGCTGGGCTTTAGCCATACCCGCTAACCATAAGGCTTTCATATTCTCAGGCTCTAAAGCCAATGCTTTAGAAATAAGCTCAGAAGGTTTACCAGTTAAATTTCGATCATTTACATAACCTAATGCATCCGCATAAAGCAGCAGTATTTCAGTTTGATCACCCAGTTGCCGATAAGCATTGGCAAAAGCGTCTAATGCTAGCGCATGTTGCTCCAAGACATTATAAGAACGCCCTAACATTAACCAACCTTGAGCATCATCTGGATTATTTTTTAGCTTTTCAGCTAAACCATTCACCATTTTATTAATTTGAGCCACTTTAATGACATCAGGATCGATCGCCATTTCTGCACTATGACTAACAGCTTGGAAATTACCCAACGACCAATACAGTGTTCCAGCTAATAAAGGCATGACTATAACAAGCACATAGATTATCCAATGGCTTTGCTTAGAGACTAGGTTTACTTTAGATTGAATATCTAAATCGTCACTTAAAGCCTGCTCAAGATCAGCTAACTGTTCATCATATTGAGTTTGATTTAGCCCACCTGAGCGTAAGTTTTCTTTAAGTTCGGCTAAACGATGTTGAGCAATTTTTACATTACGCTGATCAAGATCCACGTTCAAATCAGACTGTTTACGCCATAACGGTGGCAGAATAAACAAAAAAGCGATGACTATCAGTACACCGACTAACAGCAAAAATACACTATTCAAGAGAGTTCACCTTTTTCTAATAAACTGCGAATTTTCTTCTGCTTTTCAGAGCTTAAGTCAAAGTTATCCACTTGCGCTTGAGCCGATGCCTTTTTACGTCGAATAACTAAAAACACTGTCGTCAAGCCCATAAACAGAAACAGCCCCGGAGCAATCCACAAAAGACTTGTTTTACCCTCAAATGGCGGCTTATATAAAACAAAATCACCATAGCGATCCGTCATGAAACGAATAATTTCTTGCTCGGATTTACCTTGTTGCAACATTTCATAGACTTGTCGTCTTAAGTCGCTAGCCAGCTCGGCATTAGAATCAGCAATGGTTTGATTTTGACAAACTAAGCAGCGCAATTCCTTGGTTAAAGTTTCGTAGCTTTCTTGCTGCTTGGGATCAGACAATTGACGTGAATCAACTGCATGACTGCTAATAGTAAACGTCAATAAAAATAGTAATATTAAAGGCTTCATTAAGACTCGGCTTCTAGCTTGGCAATCAAAGGAAGAAAGGTTTTTTGTACATCATCAGCGGAAACAGGTCCCGTATGTTTGTAACGTATCAGACCTTTTTTATCGATGACAAAAGTTTCTGGTACACCGTAAACGCCATAATCAATACCAATGCGACCATCTTGATCCATAATACTATCGGTATAAGGATTACCTAAGGTTTTCAACCAATTTTTGGCATCATCTGGTTCATCCTTATAATTTAAACCAACAATCACCACAGCATATTGTTTGGCAAACTGATTGAGTACCGGATGCTCTGCACGACAAGATACACACCACGATGCCCAAACATTAAACAACCATACCTGACCTTTTAAATCAGCAGGCGATAATGACTGCTCCGGCGCATTAAGCTTAGGCGCAGAAAATTCTGGAGCGGGCTTATTGATGAAGGGTGAGGGAATATCTTTGGGGTTAAGGTTTAATCCTAAGCCCAGAAACACAGCCAAAATAATGAATAATAGTAAGGGAATAATATATTTAAGCATGATACTGAGATCTTATGGACAATAGATTTTTAATTAAACCGGCTTTGTAACACGATAGCGGCGATCACACGCTGCGCACAAACCACCCACCGCCATAAATAACGCACCTATCCATATCCAACGAATGAAGGATTTATAATAAATCCGTAAACTCCATGCACCTTGATTACCTAAAGGTTCGCCAATAGCGACAAATAAATCTCTAAACAAACCCGCATCAATAGCCGCTTCGGTCATGGGCATTTTTTGAACTTGATAAACACGTTTTTGTGGCTCCAGCTTGGCTACCTGTTCACCATTATGACTGACGGTTACAAAAGCTTGTTCAGCAATATAATTGGGGCCTTGAGTTTGTTTAACACCATGAAATTCAAAAATATAGCCTGACATATCCAAACTGTCATTCGGTGCCATACGCACATCTTTTTCCACACTATATACACTGGTTAAAGTAATACCGATGACAAATACCGCAATGCCTAAATGTGCAATAGTCATACCGTAAAACCCAGTTGGTATAGATTGCAAGCGTTGCCAAGTAAAGCCTTGTGTACCTAAACGATCAATAAACGAAAGTCCTGTAATGGCAGTCGTCCACAAAGCCAAGGTCAAACCTAAGGCCGCTCCCCAGGAATAAAAAGGCATAAGCAAAGGCAGTAACAAGCCACCGGCAATACAAGCGGCAATAATCCAACGGACTCGTTG
>CAIZMK010000282.1 GCA_903934035.1 uncultured Methylococcaceae bacterium | reverse complement strand
GGCGCGGCATGGATGCCGCGCGTCGGTAGGAGGGCAGGACGCCCTCTCTACCGACCCCCGACAAAACCGAGGAGCGCAGGAGCTAGCTGCAATCGAGCCGCCTTTTCTTTGGATACTTTCTTTTGGCGGAGCAAAAGAAAGTATCTCGCCTTCGGGTGCGATAACCCGATTAACTTATTGTCGCGATAGCGACCTCATTATGTGTTTTTTTATAAATCGTTGCGTGACTGCGTAACATCAGTGAAGTAAAAAAAAATATTAATTCTATTTGTCAGTAAAACCTTAGAGCGTAAACGCCGCCTTGGGCAGTATTCAGTGCAGTGGAATGGTAAAGAATCTTTTGCCATAGGTGACGACGCCCCAGATTACTTAAAGATACCTAATCAATCGGATCGTTGAAAAAACCTTAAAAGCATTAATTGGACATAACTTTAGGGTACTAAGAGATATTTTAGAGCGCACTTTTAGGCGTTAATCTGTGTATAATTATTATTTTATTTTCCCATTCAGAAATGATAGGTTTTTTGAGGGGAGGCCGCTACAGCAGCTACAAAATCAACCTAATAGCCGGAATTATTTAATGGATACAATTAGCATCCGTGGTGCTAGAACACATAACCTAAAAAACATTGATATTGATCTACCTAGAGACAAACTCATTGTTATTACTGGTTTATCAGGTTCTGGGAAATCATCATTGGCGTTTGATACCATTTATGCTGAAGGTCAACGGCGCTATGTAGAATCTCTTTCTGCTTACGCACGTCAGTTTTTATCTATTATGGAAAAACCTGATGTTGACCATATTGAAGGCTTATCTCCTGCTATTTCTATCGAACAAAAATCGACCTCGCATAATCCTCGTTCAACGGTTGGAACAATCACCGAAATTTATGACTATCTAAGATTGCTGTATGCGCGAGCCGGCACACCCCGCTGTCCTGAGCATCACACTTCACTAGAAGCTCAAACTGTAAGTCAAATGGTTGACCATCTACTATCTCAGCCTCAAGATCAACGCTGGATGTTATTAGCACCTGTAGTTATTGATCGAAAAGGCGAGCATAGTCAACTTCTCGATGATTTGCGTGCTCAAGGTTTTATCCGTGCTCGTATTGATGGCAAAGTTTACGATTTAGATGATGCTCCAGCTTTAGATTTAAAAAAGAAACATAGCATTGAAGTGGTGGTTGATCGTATTAAAATTCGTGAAGACATCGCTTTGCGCTTATCTGAATCATTTGAGACCGCGTTACGTCTTGCCGACGGTATTGCCATTGCTGCTTGTTTAGAAGATGCGACGGAATTGTTATTTTCAGAACGCTTTGCTTGTGCGCATTGCGGTTATAGTTTAAGCGAATTAGAACCGCGCATCTTTTCTTTTAATAACCCTAAGGGCGCTTGCTCTAGTTGTGATGGCTTAGGTGTAAAACAGCATTTTGATGCAGAACTGGTCGTTCATAATCCTGATATTAGTTTAGCGGCAGGTGCGGTTCGGGGTTGGGATAGGCGCAATACTTATTTTTATCAAATTATATGTTCATTAGCAGAGCATTATGGCTTTGATCCAGAAACTCCATTTTCAGAGTTGACTCAAGCTCACCAAGACGCGGTATTGTATGGTAGTGGTAATGCTGCTATAGATTTCAAGTTTATGGTTGGCAGTGGTTCGGTGAAAAAGAAGCGCCATCGTTTCGAAGGTATTATTGCTAATATGGAGCGCCGTTATCATGAAACTGATTCAACTATGGTGCGTGAAGAACTGGCTAAATACCAATCCCATAAACCTTGTAATGCCTGTGATGGTGCTCGACTCAACCCAGCGGCTCGTAATGTTTTCATCGATGAATTAGCCATACATCAACTCACTAAGCTACCTATTCGAAAATCACTCAGTTTTTTCCAACAATTGAATTTACCAGGGCAACGAGGTGAGATTTCAGTCAAAATCATTAAAGAGATTCTGGAGCGCTTAGAGTTCTTAGTTAATGTTGGGCTTAATTATTTAACCCTAGATCGCAGTGCTGATACTTTATCAGGTGGTGAAGCGCAACGCATTCGTCTAGCCAGTCAAATCGGTGCAGGTTTAGTGGGCGTGATGTATGTGCTGGATGAACCCTCCATAGGTTTACATCAACGTGATAATCAGCGCTTACTTAATACTTTGTTTCATCTACGAGATTTAGGCAATACCGTCATAGTGGTCGAGCATGATGAAGATGCCATACGTGCGGCGCAACATATCGTTGATATCGGCCCTGGTGCTGGTGTTCATGGTGGACAGATCATCGCCCAAGGCACCTTAGAAGATATTCTTAATAATGAAGCTTCCTTAACGGGGGGGTATTTGTCGGGTAAACTGGGTATAGACATACCAAAGACCTTAACGCCGGTGGATAAAAATAAGCTAATTACCCTACGTAATGCTCATGGTAATAATTTAAAAAATGTTGATATTTCATTCCCTGTAGGCTTATTGACCTGTGTAACCGGTGTCTCTGGTTCAGGTAAATCAACCTTAGTTAACGACACCTTGTATCGCTATGCGGCAAGAATGATTAACCGAGCCGGTATTATTCCAGCGCCTTGCACCGCTATTGAAGGTATGGAGCATTTTGATAAAGTCGTAGATATTGATCAAAGTCCCATAGGACGCACACCTCGATCTAATCCGGCCACTTATACCGGCTTGTTTACCCCCATTAGAGAATTGTTTGCAGCGACCCCAGAGGCACGTTCTCGCGGTTATACACCCGGACGCTTTAGCTTTAATGTTAAAGGCGGGCGTTGTGAGGCTTGTAAGGGTGATGGTGTAATCAAAGTTGAAATGCATTTTTTACCTGATATTTTTGTACACTGCGATGCCTGTAATGGGAAACGCTATAATCGTGAAACCCTAGAAATTCGTTATAAAGGCAAAACTATTAATCAAGTTTTGGATATGACTGTTGAAGATGCCTGTACATTTTTTAGTGCGGTACCGACTTTAGCCAGAAAAGTACAAACGCTAACTCAAGTGGGTTTAAGTTATATTACCTTAGGTCAAAATGCGACTACCCTGTCAGGCGGTGAGGCTCAGCGGGTAAAGTTAGCTAAAGAGTTGTCTAAACGTGATACCGGCAGAACTTTATATATTTTAGATGAGCCTACAACCGGCCTGCACTTTCATGATATAAAATTGTTATTAGGCGTTTTACATACCTTACGTGATCATGGTAATACTGTCATAATTATTGAACATAATTTAGATGTGATTAAAACAGCTGATTGGTTAATCGATATGGGTCCTGAAGGTGGAGATGGTGGAGGCACTTTGATTGCAGAAGGTACTCCTAAGCAAGTTTCTGAATGTGAGGCTTCTTTTACAGGTTTTTATTTAAAACGTTTTTATGAATAGTTTCCTAAGCCTTGTTCAGGCAACTCATAATTACACAAATATTTAGGCGCAAAGGAGCGACCGGTTTTGACAAATTTGCAGGATATTACTAGTCCGATGACTACATCGGAAAAACGTGCCGTAGCATCTTTAGCCAGTATTTACGCCTTGCGTATGCTGGGTTTATTTTTGATTATGCCGGTGTTATCGTTATTCGCAGAACAATTAGATGGCTCAACACCTTCATTAATTGGTATGGCGATTGGTGTTTACGGAATTAGTCAGGCTATTTTACAGATTCCATTCGGCTTGATGTCCGATCGTTACGGTAGAAAAAAACTCATTATCATTGGCCTGTTATTGTTCTTTGCAGGCAGTGTGGTGGCAGCATTATCTACCAGTATCTATGGCGTATTATTAGGTCGAGCGATACAAGGTTCTGGTGCCATTGCGGCACCTATTATGGCTTTAGTCGCTGATTTAACACAAGAAGTGCATCGTACCAAAGCGATGGCGATAATTGGGCTTAGTATCGGTGTTTCTTTTGGTATTGCCATTACCGCAGGTCCAGTCATAGGCGGTCTTATCGGTGTACATGGCATATTTTGGCTGATTGCTGTGTTATCTTTGCTGGCAATTTTAGTGATACTTTTTAAAGTCCCTAATCCTAAGCAGTCTAAAAAACATCGGGATGCGGAGTTGGTTCCAGGGCAGTTTTTTAAAATATTAAAGAATCCAAATTTGCTGCGCTTAGATTATGGTATTTTTGTTTTACATGCCATTTTAACAGCCAGTTTTGTTGTAGTGCCTCTGTTATTAAGAGATGCAGGCTTATTACCTGCGCTGCATTGGCAGGTCTATTTACCTGTTTTTGTGATTTCAATGGCAGCTATTATTCCTTTTATTATTTTGGCTGAGAAAAAGCGCAAAATGAAGCCTGTTTTTATAGGCGCTATTGCTGCATTAGTAATCGCTGACTTGGGACTGATGCAATTTCATTCTAGCTTAATGGGCATTATTGGTTTTCTTTGGTTATTTTTCACTGGCTTTAATTTATTAGAAGCAACCTTGCCGTCATTAATCTCTAAAACAGCACCCGGTGATTTAAGAGGAACAGCCATGGGCGTTTATTCTACCTGTCAATTTTTAGGTGCTGGTATCGGTGGTGGAATAGGGGGTTGGTGTTATGGTGCTTACGGTGCCAGTGGCGTGTTTATATTTTGTGCCGCCCTTGCTGCAAGTTGGTTGTTGTTATCATTCAGTATGAAGCCCCCACGTTATTGGGCAAATTTATTGATTTCGCTGGAAAAACTAACTACCCAAGAAGCCGATGCTTTTGCCTCAGAGTTACTAACATTGACTGGAGTAGAAGAAGTGACTTTGCACAATGATGAAGCAGTGGCTTATCTTAAAGTAGATAATCAGGTTTTGAATAAAGAACAGTTACAAGCGGTCATCACCCAGTACCTTAATACAACAAAATAACGATAGCCATTTAATAAAGATTTTTACCTCCAACGGTAGCATTTTAAAACGCTGCTTAAACTTATTTACCTTGAGAAGATTATGCTTAAAACTTTACATTTAACCTTTATACTTTTGTCTTTAATTAGCTTTATCGGTAGGGTGATATTATCTGAAATCAACCCTGAGTTACTTAAACTGAAAGCCTTTAAAATTGCACCTCATATCATTAATGCTTTACTCATAGGCAGTGGTTTTGTTTTAGTATTCCAAGGTAATTGGTTATCGGGTGAATATGGCTGGATCATCGCTAAACTTTTAGTGTTAATCGCCTATATAGGTCTAGGTTTGTTTGTCATGAAAAACCAAGGAACTAAAAAATGGTTAGCCTTTATAGCTGCGATGGCCTGTATTGTTTATATTGGTATTGTGGCGGTCACTAAAAATGCTTTGTTCTTTTTATAAGATTTAGCTGTTCCCTCATTAAGATATTACTAATCATCAATTTTAGTATCGCTAAACCATCATTTAAGAAATCCATCTTATTGTGCTAAATATCATTTGGATTTCTTTCTTCCTGATTGCTTTTTTCACCGCACTTTTCAAATTGCTGATATTAGGTGATCAGCAGGTTTTTTCAGAAATCATCGAAGCTATGTTTAAGCTATCGAAGTCAGCCTTTGATATATCATTGGGTTTAACCGGTATTTTATCTTTATGGTTGGGTATTATGAAAATCGGTGAAAAAAGCGGTTTTATTGAGATCATCACTCAAAGCCTGACACCTTTATTTAGCCGATTAATGCCCGAAGTACCTAAAGGACATCCAGCTTTAGGGGCTATTGTGATGAATATTGCTGCAAATGCCTTAGGGCTTGATAATGCCGCAACGCCATTAGGTATTAAAGCGATGCAAGAATTACAAACTTTAAATCCTAAGCCCGATACAGCCAGTAACCCACAAATTTTGTTTTTGGTGATTAATACCGCTGGGATTACTTTATTTCCAGTGACTATCTTTACCTATCGTGCTCAACTCGGAGCCGTCAACCCCACCGATGTCTTTATACCTATATTAATAGCCACCTATGTGTCAGCGATGATGGGTTTATTTTCGGTATCGCTAGTGCAAAAAATCAACTTAATCGATAAGGTGGTATTGTCTTATCTGGGTGGTTTTACTTTAGTGGTTGCTGCTTTATTGGCTTATTTTTCTAGCTTATCGCAACAACAAATGCTGGAGCAATCATCCATTATCAGTAATGTAATTTTATTTTCTTTGATTATTGGTTTTATTGTTCGAGCACTCTATAAAGGTATCAATGCTTATGATGCCTTCATAGAAGGTGCAAAAGAAGGCTTTCAAACAGCTATCTTAATCGTACCTTATTTGGTTGCTATGTTAGTGGCGATTGGCGTTTTTAGAGCCAGTGGTGCATTGGATTTACTCGCAGACTTAGTAAGAGCTATTTTACATTCTATAGGTATGGATGCACGTTTTGTTGATGCCTTGCCCACGGCTCTAATGAAACCTTTTAGTGGCAGTGGCGCCAGAGCGATGATGATAGATACCATGAAGACGCATGGTGCAGATTCATTTGCAGGGCGCTTAGCCTCTATAGTTCAAGGTAGTACTGAAACTACCTTTTATGTACTAGCTATTTACTTTGGCGCTGTTGGTATCAAGCGTATTCGTCACGCTGCTGTATGCGGGATAATAGCTGATATTTCAGGAATTATTGCTGCAATTATAGTGGGGTATTGGTTTTTTGGTTAAAAGACCTTGTCCTAAATCTGTACTTATATGTTTAATCGGCTATTAGTTTAACAAGTGACAAAACGCTTGCGTAGATTGGGTTAGGCGCTAATCGTAACTCGACATACCACGATTGTTTCAGATTACGCTAGCGCTAACCTGACCTACACCGAATAACATTATTCAAATGGCTCCTCTTAAATTGATAGCCTTCCTAATCCATTGTCAGATTAAGACTGGTTAAGGCTATAAGTTTTCATAAATAAATAGTTTATTTCTGTTTTATAAATAAATCCTTACGAAATCTTTATATTCAAAGTTTTACAATTAGCTCATTGTTGAATATATAGAAGGATTTAATCAATGGACACTTTGTATTTATTTTTATTTTTTCTATGCAGTTTTGGGCTTATCTTTTGCACTTTATTTAAAGTCATGAGTAAGCCATTCTCTAGCCAAACACTGAAACCTTGTATAGTTTTAATTTTATCGCTTGCAATGTTCTTACCTAATTTGAGTTTTGCTGAGGATGTTAAATCTGCAATTGAACTAGATTTAAAAGATCATTTCTTGGGCTATTTAGCGATTGCCTTGACAGTTATTGCGTATGCACTAGCAATGACTGAAGATATGCATCATTTGAGTAAAGCAAAACCTATGGTATTAGGTTCTGCACTAATATGGTTGTCGATATTCATTTACTATAGTTTGGAATTTGGAACAGCAAAAAACGTTGCTGTTAGTTTTCAGAGTAATTTAACGGCTTATGCAGAATTATTTTTATTTATAACGGTTTCGATGACCTTTTTAAATGCGATGACAGAGCGTGGTATCTTTGATGCTTTGCGTATCGTTTTAGCTAATAAGCAGTATAGTTATCGAAAATTATTTTGGATTACAGGTGCACTAGCTTTTATATTATCAACTGTTATCAGCAGCCTAACCGTTGGCTTATTAATGGGTTATATTATTCTGGTGATAGGTAAAGATAATTCTAAATTTGTTGGCTTGGCGGGTTTAAATGCAGTTGTTGCTGCTAATGCCGGTGGTACTATGAGCCCTCTAGGTGGAATATCCACCTTCTTCGTTTGGCAACAAAACATGTTGCATTTTACGCAATTTTTTACCTTAACAATTCCTTGTATAGTAAATTTTGTAGTGCCAGCAACTATTATGTATTTCTCGGTTTCTAAAAATATTCCAGCCTTTGTTCAAGAAACGCCACTTTTAAAGCGTGGCAGTAAACGCATTATCTTTATATTTATACTGACCTTCAGTATGACTGTTTTAATGAATGTCTATCTTGATATGCCAGCAATAGCAGGCATGATGCTGGGTTTAGCATTCTTACAATTTTTTGCCTATTTTTTAACACAATCTGAAAAAAATAATCATTATCTACTTAATCATGATGCAGACACCTATGTTGATCATTATGAAATACAGCGTCACATAGAGTCTCAAAAAGGTTTTGATGTGTTCAAGTGTATTGCTGGAGTTGATTGGGATACTTTATTGTTTTTCTACGGAGCAATGATGATAGTCGGAGCTCTAAGCTTTTTAGGTTACTTAGATGCCATGGCACATTATTTGTTTACCCAGATAAATCCAACGATAGCTAATATTTT
>CAIZMK010000281.1 GCA_903934035.1 uncultured Methylococcaceae bacterium | reverse complement strand
CAATAACTTCAATAACAACCTAAGTTTTAACCACCACATAATTTGCGGCTTTGACCGCTTTATTTCTAGCCTCATCAACACTATCAGCGCTGGCTAAAGCCACTCCCATTCGACGCTGAGTGAAGGCTTCGGGTTTACCGAATAATCTTACTTCGCTATCGGGCACTGTTAAGGCGAGTTCTAAGCCTTCATAGCTAACACCGCTAGCATCAACGCCACCTAAAATAACTGCACTGGCACCTGCTTGTTGCATGTTTGTATTGACAGGCAAGCCTAAAATAGCTCTGGCATGTAATTCAAATTCATTTTGTTTCTGGGTGACCATCGTGACCATGCCAGTATCATGAGGTCTAGGACTGACTTCACTAAACCATACTTGATCGCCTTGAATAAATAGCTCCACACCAAATAAGCCTAAGCCACCGATTTCTTGGGTGACTTTAAAAGCAATATCTTGTGCTAAAGCTAAAGAAGCATCGCTCATGATCTGCGGTTGCCAGCTTTCTCTATAATCACCGTTTTCTTGTCGATGTCCAATAGGCGCACAAAAATAAGTTTGTATGATTTTATTGGCATCTAAGGCGCGTACTGTCAGCAAAGTGACTTCAAAATCAAAATCAATTTTGGCTTCAACGATGACTTTACCGGTATCCACTCGACCGCTAGCTTTAGCGTAATCCCATGCGGTTTTAAGTTGCTCAGGCTCTTTGACCATGGATTGGCCTTTGCCGGATGATGACATAGTCGGTTTAATAAAGCACGGATAACCAATGCCAGCATCGACTGCCGCCTGTAATTCCTCAAAACTTTCTGCAAATGCATAGTCTGAAGTAGGCAGCTTTAATTGCTGGGCGACCAAAGTCCGGATGCCTTCTCTATTCATGGTTAATTGAATAGCTCTGGCATTGGGAACGACTGTACATAAACCTTCTGCTTCAATTTCAGCGAGCGCTGTAGTGGCAATCGCTTCAATTTCAGGAATAATAAAGTGCGGTTGCTCAAGAGTAATCAATTTTTTGACGGCGACTGCATCGGTCATGTCTATCACATAACACCGGTGAGCGATTTGATGAGCAGGGGCGTTTTCATAGCGGTCTACCGCAATCACTTCAACACCGTAGCGTTGCAAGGAAATAGCCAGTTCTTTGCCTAATTCACCACTGCCTAATAATAAAGCTTTGGTTGCATTGCTGCTTAATGGAGTGCCTAAAATCATTTTGTATCCGTCAAATAGTTTTCGATGTCTTCTTTTGAAAAGCCGATCTTTTTAGCAACACGATCAGCGTGACTGACGCGGGATATACCGTCGATTAATTTGTAAGTAGGAGCCTCATCAGCAAATTCAACTTGTTTAGCGATACCCACACGTTGACGGGCAAATTCATCAACCAATTGATGATTATGTGTAATTAAAATGGTGCTATTGCCTTTACGGTAAAAACCATTAAGCACATTAGAAGAAGATTCCATCTTTTCTTCAAAAGTCGTGCCTTCGGAGAGTTCATCTAAGATAACTAAACTTTTAGGGCTAGTGGCGAGAAAAATATCTTTAGTGCGTTTTAGTTCGGTACCAAAGCGACCTTCGCCATCATTTAAATGGCTGACTTCAGAGACTTGATAAAAAATTCTGTCAGCAACCGTTAAGGTAGCTGCAGTTGCAGGCACAAAACAGCCAATTTGTGCGAGTAATTGAATTTGGCTAATAGTCTTACAAAAGGCCGTTTTGCCACCACTGTTAGGGCCGGTAATCAGCACTAACTTATCGTCTTCTAAGCTAAAATCATTACCGACATAATCAGTATGGCCTTTACCTAAGATTGGATTTTTGGCGGCGCTTAAATTAATGCGATGATGATCGCTAGCTATCAGCGTGGGTAATACGCTTGGGTTTCCCATAGCTTCAGAAAACTTAATAAACGACAGTAACTCATCGAGTTGACCTAGTGCATCTAAGGTTTCAGCAACTTCAAAAGATTTTCTATATTCATTCCTTAGCGGGATGATACAACTATCTCGATCAAAACTACCGACTACTGGATAATAAACCAGTAGTAAAGGTGCGATGAAAATACTTGCAGTAGGTATCGCTTCAACGGAAATGCTAAACATATCAGTAGGAAAGAAGTGCCCTAAGGCCCAAACCATACCAAAAAATAAACTGATAAGTAGTGGCTTAAATAAGCTCGGTTTGAAAATAATAGCGGGTGAAAAAGAATGGGCTCTTTCTTGCTTAGATTGTATGCCTGCTTCAGAAATATAAGCAGGTCCTTCCATTAATGAATAGGCGCGAGAGTTTTCGTAGGCTTTTATTTTAGTGAATATAGCGCTTAAGTATGGGCTTTGAGGCTCTGCTATGCGGTAGGTATCTTCGACTAATTCTAATAACAGTTTTATCCCACGTTTATATTGTAAATAACCATAGCCTTCAATTTCATGAACTTCTCTAGCAGTACCAAAAGTTCCTAAAAACTCACCAAATAATAAAGTATAAAAATTGTTTTCATGACTAGCAGCGTTAATGATCAAACGCTCTAAAGCCTCTTTTAATTCGGGGTTCTCTTGTAATTCTTTCACAGCCTCTTGCTTGGCTTGAAGCTCTTCAATATCGTCAGAAGGTTGTGTTAAAGAACGAAATAGGTTGGCTTGGCCTACCAGAGTTTCGGCATGATTAACCGCATCAAAAAGCTTGTCAACTTCCATGGTATTGAAGGCACTTTCGTCTAATACACCAACGCCTGTAGCTAGAAGCTGTGTAGATTTAACGACTGGCCACAGTCCTTGCCAGCTTTGTAATAGCGTTTCTTTCATGGTTTAGCCTCTTTTACGTAGGTCGGGTTAGGCGCTAGTCGTAACCCGACATGTTGGTGATTGTGTCGGGTTACGCTGTTGCTAATCCGACCTACAGCTTAAGTATCTAAGTAGTTATGTATAAAAATGGTAACTCAATAACTTGGGTACAAATGGTTTTTGTGGAAGCGGCTTTAGCCACTCCCACAACAGATACCTAGGCTTACAGAAAGAGTCGCCAAAAAATCAATAGTTCGTTAATCGTGTAGTTCAAGTAACCTTGTCAGTGCCTCAACATGCGCATCACTATCGTTCAAGCAAGCAATATAGCGATATTCGCTACCGCCCGCTTCTATAAAGATAGCTTTATTTTCCATGGCGATTTCTTCTAGGGTTTCTAAGCAATCGACGGCAAAGCCAGGACAAACTATATCAATCGCCTTAATACCTTGTGTTGGGAGCTGTTCTAGGGTGTCAACACAATAAGGCTTTAACCATTCAGCTTTACCAAAACGAGATTGAAAAACTATCATCCATTGTTTTTCAGTGAGCCCTAGTTTTTCGGCGATTAAGGCGGCTGTTTTATGGCATTGATGAAAGTAAGGGTCACCCCATTTAGTTAATTGCTCAGGTAAACCATGAAACGACATCACTAACAATTCATTTTTAGCCTGTTCACGCCAAGCTTGTTCGATAGAGGCAGCAACGGCAGCAATATAATGACTGTCTTGATGATAGTCACTGATAAATTCAAAGCTAGGCAAATGTCGCCATTGCTTCAGTTCTTTGGTTAAATCATCATAAATTGATGCCGTAGTTGTTGATGAATACTGAGGATATAAAGGCAGCACAATGACATCAGTCACGCCGTCTTGTTTAAACGCCTTTAATTGAGTGGCGATAGAAGGCTCGCCATAACGCATGGCATAATCAACTTTAATATTCTTAGGATTAAGTCGTTCGGCAACTTTTTCGGTTAATTGTTTAGTTAGATAAGTTAAAGGTGAACCTTTTTCATGCCAGACTTTACTGTAAGCTTTTGCAGAGCGGCTAGGGCGAAAGGGCAACACAAAACAATTCAGAATCACCCACCATATTGGCCTGGGCAAGTTGACGACACGCGGATCACCCAAGAAGTCTTTAAGAAAACGCCTTACCGCTTTAGTTGTTGGTGCGGTAGGTGAGCCTAGATTGGCCAGTATGATTCCGATTTTTTTATGGCTCATGAGGACGGTTATCTATTAATAAGGTTTAAGAATTCTGAGCGAGTGCTGATTTCTTTACGAAAAATACCCGTCATTACTGAAGTGGTCATTACTGAATTTTGCTTTTCTACTCCGCGCATCATCATACATAAATGCTTGGCTTCAATCACAACAGCTACGCCACGAGCACCTATAGAGAGTTCAATAGCATCAGCGATTTGTTTGGTGAGTTTTTCTTGAATTTGTAAGCGCCTTGCATACATATCAATGATTCGAGCAACTTTAGATAAGCCTAATACTTTACCCTGAGGCAAATAGCCAACATGGCATTTACCGATAAACGGTAATAAATGATGTTCGCATAAAGAATAGAGTTCTATGTCTTTAACGATCACCATATCTTCAGTATCGGCGCTAAAAATCGCACCATTTAGGACTTCTTCTAAGGTTTTATCATAGCCATTGTTAAGAAACTTGAAGGCCTTGGCCGCTCTTTTGGGAGTATCAATTAAGCCTTCGCGGTTTAAGTCTTCACCGACAGCTGAAATAATACTAGCGAAATGTTCTTCCATGTTATGAGGTCTCAATTATCAAAAAATGGCTAAAAGTATAGCATTACCTACTAGCTTACTGCTAGATTTAGCAATGATTTAGACTATGTATGCATAGGCTACAATATTTTAAGCTTAGATTTAATAATAAGGCTGTTGAAGAGATAGTTGGTAGGAGCGTATTGCATACGCCCTATGAAATATACCTTTACGCTGTTTGTAACTTCGGTCGACATTTACTTATGTAAATACTCAAAGACTTTAAGCCTGTTTTTATATATCCATTAACTTAAGGTATAGTTAGGCCTTTTGTGCGGGTATAGGTCATGACAAATACCGATGTCATCATTATCGGTGCGGGTGCGTCTGGGTTGATGTGCGCGCTTGAAGCGGGTAAGCGTGGGCGGCGGGTGTTGGTTATAGATCATGCTAACAAGGCCGGTAAAAAGATTCTAATGTCGGGTGGTGGACGTTGTAATTTTACTAATCTGACGGTAGAGCCTGAAAACTTTATTTCTAATAATGTTCATTTTTGTAAATCGGCCTTGAGTCGTTTTAGCCAATGGGATTTCTTGGCCTTAGTTGAACGTCATCATATTAATTTTCATGAGCGTGAGTATGGACAATTATTTTGCAATGACAGTGCTAAAGACATCTTGACCATGTTGCTGGCTGAATGTGCAGCAGCAAATGTTACCGTACAGCTAAATACGCGTATAGAAAGCATCAGTTCAGTTTCGGATGGCTTTACGCTTGAAACAAATCAGGGGGCATTGAGTTGCGCTTCCTTAGTGGTCGCGACGGGCGGTTTGTCGATACCCAAAATGGGCGCGACACCTTTAGGTTATCAAATAGCCCAGCAATTTGGTATTCCTATTGTACCTACTCGTGCTGGTTTGGTGCCTTTAACATTACAGCCTGAAGATAAAGAGAGGTTTTCTCCACTGTCAGGCATTGCCGTGCCTTGTGCGATTAGTAATCAGCGTCAATCTTTTGCTGAAGCCTTATTATTTACCCATCGTGGATTGAGTGGCCCAGTGGTTTTACAAATATCATCTTATTGGTTTGCTGGTGAAGACTTGGAAATTAATTTGTTACCACAGCTAGATCTAGTGGATACCTTAAAAGATAAGCGCGCTGACAAGGTGAAAAATATCTTAAAGACGGTCTTAGAGAGCTATTTGCCTAAGCGCTTATTAAGTTGTTTACTTCCTGATGAGTTATTAAGCTGCAGCTTGCAAGATTTATCTGATCGTCAGATACAGTTAGTCGCCCATCAGTTGCAACAGTGGCAGATTAAACCTAATGCGACCGAAGGTTACCGTACCGCTGAGGTTACTTTAGGCGGGGTAGATTGTGATGCTTTATCTTCCAAAACCATGGCCAGCAAGCAAGTGCCTGGACTTTATTTTATAGGTGAAGTAGTCGATGTAAGTGGTTGGCTGGGCGGTTACAATTTTCAGTGGGCATGGTCTTCGGCTTGGTGTGCTGGGCAGTATGTTTGATTGTGATCACGTAGTTTTGTCGGGTTACGCTGCGCTAACCCGACCTACAAATCATGCAGTAACCGAAACTTTATAATCTAAGAGCCGAATTTCTGCGGCAAAGTCATTTAAAATTGCTGTATCTAAAGGTCGAATGAGTGCGGCTTCTGGCTGTAAAGAAGGTCTGGCGATGGTGTACAGTAAAATGTCTTCGAGTTGGCAGTCTAATTGTTTCAGGGTCTTAAATAAGTCAATAAAGGCAAGTCTTTCTTTGTTAGAAAAACCTTGTTGATTATAATCAACTAAGCAAGTTTGTAATTTAGTTGGGCATAAGGACGCAGAAAGCAATAAGTTTTTTAGGCTGGCTTTGTAACTTTGTCCGGTATGGTTAATTAAAGCTCTGCCTTCCTCGGTGGCGCTATCAAATTTAAACCAGACTTCACCGCCATAAGCTTTCAGTAGGCTTAAGCCGGCTTGAACATTAGCTTGATGGATTAAACTGCCATTGGTAATCAGTACATAGTGGCTTTCTGGAAATACGCCTGCCTCGGTGGCTATTTTTCCGATTAATTCTACCGCTGCGGCAAACTCTTTTAAGCTAGTCGGTTCGCCATTACCGGCAATGGCAATGTCTTTAATGATGCGTTTGTCAGCATCGACATGGTAACGATCATAAAAATCACCCTCTTTAACATCGTTAAGAAAAGCGCGTAATTCTTGCTCGAGTAATTCAAAATCCATTTTAGGTGCTGCACCGATTTTTAAGTCGGGCACTTGGCAATAAATGCAGCGCCAATTGCAGGCATTGTTGGTATTAAAGTTAATGCCGATGGATAAACCACCCATACGTCTTGAGATGACGGGGTAAATATAGGTTAAGCCTGCGCTGTCTGAGCGATGATCGGTGGTTGTTAATTTCACTGCGCTTACTCTAAAGGTGATGGTTTTTTAATCTACAGTAGGTTGGGTTAGTGATAGAGACGGTGAAAGTATTCTTTTTATTCCCCTCTTTAGCAAAGAGGGGTTAGGGGAGATTTGATCTATTAAAAAATCATTATTAAATATCAATAACCTATTACTTAATAAAATCCCCCTCGATCCCCCTTTTACAAAGGGGGAAGCTAAAGTCATAATACTTTCACAGTCTCGATAGCGTAACCCGACAACTTATAATGCTGCAATCGAAAAAGTTTTCAGTATAACGGTATTCTACGGTGAGTTCTAAGGTTTTTGCTGTTCTGTTATCTGGTATAGGTTAAAGCTTCGAGTATGACGTGTTCATCAGCACCTAGTCGACTGACATTTTCACTGATATATCTACGCCAACCGCGTGCGCCAGGTTCGCCATGAAACAAGCCTAAGATGTGTCTTGATACGCTGTTTAAACGGGCTTCGGTTTTGAGTTGTTCTTGTATGTAAGGAATTAGCTGTTCTATGACTGCATAACGTGAGGGTGCTTCATGGGTCGCGCCAAAAATCAGTTGATCAACCTCGGCCAAAATATAAGGATTCTGATAAGCTTCTCTGCCCATCATTACGCCATCAACCTGAGTTAGATGCTGTTCGGCTTGCTCTAAGGTGGTAATGCCACCATTAATAATGATCGTTAAATGTGGGAAATCTTTTTTTAATTGATAGACCATATCATAACGTAAGGGTGGAATATCACGATTTTGTTTGGGTGATAAACCACTCAGCCAGGCTTTACGAGCATGAACAATAAACGTGCTGCAACCCGCATCGCTAATGGTCGAGATAAAGTGTACGAGTTCTGGGTAAGAGTCTTGCTCATCAATACCGATTCTTGATTTAACGGTAATAGGAATTAAAGTCGCGTCAGACATGGCGGCAACGCAATCGGCAACCAGTTGTGGATCAGCCATTAGACAGGCACCAAAGCGGCCATTTTGGACGCGGTCACTAGGGCAGCCCACATTCAAATTTACTTCCGCATAGCCATAGTCTTCAACCATCTTGGCGCAAACGGCTAAATCTTTAGGATTACTGCCGCCTAATTGAAAGGCGACAGGGTTTTCTACAGGCGAATATTGCAAAAAGCGATGACTATCACCGTGTATTAAAGCGCCGGTAGTGACCATCTCGGTATATAACAAAGCTTTTTTGCTAATGAGTCTATGAAAATAGCGGCAATGCCGATTAGTCCAATCTAGCATGGGGGCAACGCTAAAGCGGTAACTTGGGGTGTTCGGGGTTAGCATGAATTATTTAGTATTGTTTGGGGGCGGGCTTTAGATAAATAAAGTATTTGGCTATTATTTCATATTAACTGACCTAAAGCAGTAACGTTGCTTTAGTCTCGTTTGCTAGAGCTGTGCACCTCAGGTTTTGTTGGGAGGTGGTGGGTGTAAATAAGTAGATGTCGATCGTAATGTGGAGGCCGATTGTAATGTATGGACAGATCGTGATCTGTTCATGCGGTGTGAAATATACTGTTTATGCGAACTTACTGATTTAGATAGCTTTCTATTTGTTTTTTATAATTCGCTGAATAACTGCGAAACATCAGTTGATTAGCTCAAGCTCTAGCGCAGACCCAAACATCGACTCGACTCACACCTTCGGCTTTTAATAGTTTGGCCAATTCATGAGCGGTAGAGCCGGTAGTCATTACGTCATCTAACAAGGCTATATGTTGCACCGAAATAGTTTGAGTCATCGAAAAAGCGTGTTTGATATTCTTTCGTCTTTGCTTGGCCGTCAAGGCTGATTGGTGAGGTGTATCTTTATGCCTTAGGCAACTATGCAAATCAAGTGGTAGTTGTAATTCTTTAGCCACGGTTTTGGCAATTTCAATCGCTTGATTAAAACCTCGCTCTCGGTAACGGGCTTTATGCAACGGTACCGGTAAAATTAGATCGGGTTTTTGGGCGGTTAGTTTTAAATGATCGGCCAATAATAAACCCAATAAACGAGCATTCTTATAATGTGCGCCGAATTTTAAGGTGGTAATTAAATGTCGTATTTCGCCTTGATAAGTAAAGGGTGCGTAAGTTTCATCAAAAGCCGGCGTGGAGCTTAGACAATGTCCGCAAAGCATAGGGTATCTCAGCGGTGGCTCTAGTATTTCTGCGCATTTATAACAACAAAGCGTGTTTCTATGCAGGCGTTGATGACAGTGATTGCAAAGGTCTCGACCTTGAGTGCCAGGATTAGCACATAAGATGCAGGTAGGCGGGAGTAGGTAATCCTGTATAATATCGATCCAGTTGTATCCCTTATTGATACTTGCCGGTTGACGAATGAGCTGTTTGTTTGTCACGTTTACCTTTATTGTAGTTGGAGATTATCAGCATGTCTGCAAACCCTGTCATTAGCCATCCTAATTCACTTAGCTTACGTCATGATTGGCAGTTGGATGAAGTGCAAGCCCTGTATGCTTTACCTTTTAATGATTTGATCTTTAAAGCACAAACAGTTCATAGAGAGCATTTTGATCCCAACGAAGTTCAAATCAGTAGCTTATTAAGTATAAAAACAGGTTCTTGTTCAGAAGATTGTGGCTATTGTCCGCAAAGTGCGCGTTATGATTCGGGCCTAACGCCCGAGGCTTTGATGCCCGTTGATGCCGTCTTGAAAGCCGCCCAACAAGCTAAAGATCAAGGGGCTTCGCGTTTTTGTATGGGTGCTGCTTGGCGACAACCTAAAGATAAAGATGTAGAACGCGTCATTGAAATGGTGCAAGGCGTTAAGGCGATGGGCATGGAAACTTGTGTCACCTTAGGCATGTTGACCGATGCACAAACCCAGCGCTTAAAAGAAGGTGGTTTAGATTATTACAATCATAATTTGGATACCTCTGAAGATTATTATTCCGAAGTCATTACCACACGCACTTATCAGGATAGGTTAGATACTTTAGAGCGAGTCAGAGATGCAGGTATCAATGTTTGTTGTGGCGGTATTGTGGGTATGGGCGAAACCGATGTAGATCGTGCTCAATTACTCATACAGTTAGCCAATATGCCTAAACATCCTGAAAGTGTGCCCGTCAATATGCTGGTACAAGTTGAAGGTACACCATTAATGGGTACTGAACAGTTAGATCCTATTATCTTTGTGCGCACTTTAGCCGTCGCAAGAATCATGATGCCTAAATCACGCGTGCGCTTGTCAGCGGGTCGCAGCAAAATGAGTGATGAAATGCAAGCTTTGTGTTTTCTGGCGGGTGCTAACTCAATATTTTATGGTGATAAGTTATTGACCACTGATAACCCGATGACTAATCATGATCTTGCTTTATTCGATCGTTTAGGTGTTTATTCTGGTGGTTCAAGTTACGCCTAATGACATTGGCTTTTTCACAGTTATCGGGTGATCTGGAAAGCATTGCCAAGCAAGGCTTATACCGTTCTAGGCGAGTTATCAACTCGCCGCAAGGTATCTATCTGAAAGTTGACGGTAGAACAGTACTTAACTTTTGCAGCAATGATTATCTGGGTTTGGCTAATCATCCAGATGTGCTCAGTGCTTTTAAAAACGCAGTCGATCAATATGGTGTCGGTAGTGGTTCAGCGCATTTAATCTGTGGGCATAGCTTAGCGCATCATGCTTTGGAAGAAGAGCTCGCTGAGTTTACCGGTCGTGATCGTGCTTTGTTATTTTCTACCGGTTATATGGCTAATCTGGGCGTTATGTCAGCGTTGTTAGGTCGTGGAGATGCGGTGTTTGAAGATAGGCTTAATCACGCGTCTTTATTAGATGGTGGTTTAATGTCGGGTGCAGTCTTCAAGCGTTATCGGCATGGCGATGTTGAGCATCTTAATAGTCACCTTAAAAAAGCCAGTGGCCATAAACTCATCGTAACCGATGGTGTGTTTAGTATGGATGGTGATTTTGCTCCTTTACCTGCTTTATCGAAAGTGGCCCAAGATCATAATGCTGGGTTGATGGTAGATGATGCCCATGGTCTAGGTATTCTTGGCGCAAAAGGTGGCGGTTTACTAGATTATTACGGACTTAAGCAAGCTGATGTACC
Organism: uncultured Methylococcaceae bacterium; assembly: GCA_903934035.1. GTDB lineage: Bacteria > Pseudomonadota > Gammaproteobacteria > Methylococcales > Methylomonadaceae > Methylobacter_C. Next base: position 11,763 of record CAIZMK010000281.1, on the reverse strand, counting down.
TATATTAATGGGCACTTTAGGTAAGGGTTTTGGGACGTTTGGTGCTTTTGTGGCAGGTTCTGAGGACTTGATTGAAATCCTGATACAAAAAGCCCGGACTTATATTTATACCACGGCCTTACCTGCAGCGGTGGCTGAGGCGACCAGAGCTAGTTTAAAGCTAGTGATTACTGAAGATTGGCGCAGAGACAAACTTAAGGCACTCACTGAAAGGTTTAGCGTGGGTGCAAGGCAATTGGGTTTGCAGTTGATGAACTCTACCTCACCTATACAGCCGATAGTGATCGGTGAGAATCAACAAGTCATCGAAATCAGTCAAGCCTTGTTACAAGCTGGTTTTTTAGTCAGTGCCATAAGACCACCTACGGTACCGCAAGGTAGCGCTCGATTGAGAGTCACCTTTTCTGCTTTGCATGAAGAAGCGCATGTCGATAGTCTGCTAGATGCCTTAGATAAAGCTGGCGCAGGGCTTAGATAACTGACGTTATATTTACTTGGATAAGTTTTGTCCGTCAGGCGATTCATGTAAGCGTTAGGCAACTCTCAAAAACTAAAATATCCACTATAGGATGTGCTGAACGATAGTGAAGCGCATCGTTCTATCGTGGTGATGCGCTTCACTGCCGTTCAGCACATCCTATTAAACTGTAGGCTGCGCAAAAGAAAGTATCTCGCCTTCGGGTGCGATAACCCGATTAACAAATAGTCGCGATAGCGACCTCATTATTCGTTTTTTAAGCTGCTCAATGGCTGCGTAACATTAGTTAAATAATTCATGATCAAGCTACATCAACAAACTTTTGGTACCGGTAAATCTATAGTGCTAGTGCATGGCTGGGCGATGCACAGCGGCATTTGGCATGATTTTGCCATGCAACTAGCAGAGCATTATCAAGTCACTTGTATCGATTTACCGGGACATGGTCATAGCGATAGCTTAGCTGAATTTACCTTAGAACATGTCGTCGATGCCCTAGTTGCTGCTGTGACTGATGAGCAGAGTTGTTGGCTAGGCTGGTCATTGGGTGCAACTGTGGTCATGGAGATTGCCCGTCGTTATCCAGAACGCGTCAATAGCCTAGTTTTATTAGCGGGTAACCCACACTTTACTTGTACCGAGCAATGGCCGGGTATGAAAGTCGAGTTGTTAGAGGCTTTTGCTGAGCAATTGACGCTTGATGCTCCAGCCACCTTATTACGTTTCTTATCCTTGCAAGTCGCTCAGTTGCCTGATTATAAAACGATTTTGAAAACACTTAAAACAGCCATTATGGCTAGAGCAACGCCCAGTCTTGATACTCTACAAGGAGGTCTTGCCATACTTAAACAGACTGATTTACGGTCTGCTTTGATCAAAGCCCAAATGCCGATCTTGGTATTGTTAGGGTCGCGAGATACTTTAGTGCCTGTTGCAGTAGCTGAGGCTATAAAAGCCTTAGCGCCAACTATTCAAGTGGCCGTCATTGATAAAGCAGGACATGTGCCTTTTCTATCACATCCACACAGTGTCTTGGAGATTATTGCTAATTTTATGGATGACTCATGTCGCTAACCAAGACAGGCATTAAACGTGCATTTACTGCGGCCTCATCAACTTATGACGGTGCTGCTGCCTTGCAGCGCAAAGTCGGTTTAGAGCTACTCAAAACTATTGATGCCAAGTTATTATCAGGAACTTTATTAGACATAGGTTGTGGTACTGGTTTCTTAACAGCTGAGATATTGGAGCGCTTTAACCATGACAGCATCATCGCTTTAGATATTGCTTGGACTATGCTGCAAAGCACGCAACAAAAATTGGCTTTATACAAGCAAGTGCAATACGTATGTGCAGATGCAGAGCAACTGCCTTTTAGCGAGCAGTGCCTAGATGGCGTGTTTTCTAATCTTGCTTTGCAATGGTGTAGTGATCTGGATGAGGTATTTAATAGTATTCAGCGAGCTTTAAAACCCGGTAAGCCTTTAGTATTTTCAACCTTTGGCCCCGACACGCTCTCTGAGTTGAAAAGTGCTTGGGCGACTGTTGATAACTATCAACATGTTAATAGTTTTTATAGTGAGGCAGAGCTAAGACAGTTCTTGGTAAAAGCAGGCTTTAATAATATTCAGTTGCAGAGTGTTTGTTATAGCTCAAGCTATGCTTCCGTTTTAGCCTTAATGCAAGAATTAAAGCAGCTAGGCGCTCACCATGTAGTGAAGGGGGCTAATAAACAAATCACCACTAAAACAGCCATGCAGCAGATGATTAGCGCTTATCAAAAACAAGGTGAAAATGATCAGATTCTCGCGACTTTTGAAGTTATTAGTATCACAGCGACGGCATAAGTCATGAGTGCACAAGGCTACTTTATAACCGGCACGGATACTGATGTTGGCAAGACTTGCGCCACTATAGCTTTGATGCGTTATTTTAAGCGTCAGGGTAAAACTGTGCTGGGTATGAAGCCGGTGGCGTCAGGCTGTACTCTACATGCAGGTGAGTTGAAAAATGCCGATGCCTTGCTGATACAAGAAAATGCCTCAATAGCCTTAGATTACCAAATGATTAATCCCTATGCTTACAAGTTACCGGTTTCACCCCATATCGCAGGCATTCATAATCCCGTTAAACTGGCGATTATTGTTGAATGCTATAACAGCTTAAAAGTATTAGCCGATATCGTCATCGTCGAAGGTGCTGGCGGTTGGTATGCGCCCTTAAATGCTCAAGATGACATTAGTGATTTGGCGAATGCCTTGGCTTTGCCTGTGATATTGGTAGTAGGTTTGCGCTTAGGTTGTATCAATCATGCAAAATTAAGCTATCAAGCTATTAAGCTTTCAGGGCTAGCCTGTGCTGGTTGGATACCTGTCAGTGTAGATCCCGATTTATTAAATCGGGATGAAAATATACAGGCTATTAAAACAGCTTTACCAGTTCCATTATTAGGCGTACTGCCTTATCAAAAACAACTTGATTATGATTTGTTAGCGGATCAGCTAAAACTACTACTAACTTAATACGAGACAAAGCACTTTGGGAGCGGCAAGCCCCAGCTTGGCATTGCTTCCGCCGATCTGGGGCTTGGTGTTCCAAGGCTCCGCGTCACTGCCTACAGTTAAGCCGTAGACCGGAATAAGGCTTTACGAGCAAAGCTTTTCCGGCAGATCACTCAGTATCATTTTTAAGTTGAGCCTGTACGCTCGACATTGATGTATTCGCTGTCCATTCAAGCTCAGAAAGTTGCTTATAATAAGCATAGCGATTCTTAACATCCTGCTGGGCTTGGGCTAGAAAACGTTCGGCGGCTTCTGGATGGGTTTGCCACAACTGACTGAAGCGAGTTTCGGTTTTTGCAAAATCTTGGTAAGGAATGGAGGGTTCTGCTGAATCTAGTTTCATAGGATTCTTTCCCGCTTTGGCTTTGCTAGGGTCAAAGCGAAACAGCGGCCAATGGCCACTTTTAACCGCTAGATTTTGTTGATGATGATTATTAGATAAATCTACGCCATGAGCAATACACGGCGCGTAAGCAATAATCATAGACGGGCCATCATGCGCTTCGGCTTCTAAGAAGGCATTTAAGGTTTGAATGTCTTTACCGGCATAAGCAACATGAGCGACATAGACGTTACTGTAATTCATCGCCAATAAGGCTAAATCTTTTTTAGCCGTTGCTTTACCAGCAGCAGAGAATTTAGCGACTGCACCTAAGGGCGTGGATTTTGAAGTCTGGCCGCCAGTATTCGAATAAACCTCAGTATCTAACACTAAAATATTAACATTACGTCCGCTGGCTAAAGCATGGTCAACACCGCCAAAGCCAATGTCATAAGCCCAACCATCACCACCTATAATCCAGACGCTTTTTTTACACAAGCTATCGGCAAGATCTAATAAGTGTTGAGCGCTAGTAATATAAGACCTTTCGTTATTAAACGCACAAAACTGAGCTTGTGTTTTTAGGTGTTGTTTTAAATCATTGACTCGTACACGTTGCTCATAAATACCCACTTCGTCAGATTGATCGGCATTTAAAATTGCATCAACGAGTTCATCACCCAAAGGTTCTCTTAAAGAAATTAGTAACTCTTTAGCCATGTCTTGTTGTTTGTCTAAAGCGATGCGCATACCTAAACCAAATTCGGCATTGTCTTCAAATAAAGAATTGCTCCAAGCGGGGCCGCGTCCCTCAGTATTTTTAGTCCAAGGCGTGGTTGGTAAATTGCCACCATAAATAGAGGAGCAACCCGTGGCATTGGCGACGACCATACGATCACCAAATAATTGCGAGGCCAATTTAATATAAGCGGTTTCACCGCAACCTGCGCAAGCACCCGAAAACTCAAACAAAGGTTGCAGCGCCATCGAACCTTTAATGGTGTTGGTTTTTAATAAGCGTCGATCATAATCAGGAATCGATAAAAAGAACGCCCAGTTATCACGCTCCTTTTCACGTAGCGGAGCTTGTGGACGCATATTTAAGGCTTTGCGACTGACATCGTTTTTATCACGTATCGGGCAAATATCTACGCATAAACTACAACCAGTACAATCTTCGGGGGCGATCTGATAAGTAATCGCCAAACCCTCAGCAAAGTCTTTGCCGAGCATGTCGGCGTGTTTAAATGTTTCTGGACTAGCGGCTAATGCTTCGTGTGCATAAATCTTGCTGCGTATCGCTGTATGTGGGCAAACCATCGCGCATTTACCACACTGAGTGCATAAGTCGGTTTCCCATACAGGAATTTGTAGCGCTAAATTGCGTTTTTCATAAATCGCCGTGCCTGTAGGAAAAGTACCGTCGTTAGGCATCGCGCTAACGGGTAGGGCATTGCCACGACCCGCAATAATTTCAGCTGTTACGCGCTTAACAAAATCTGGTGCTGTATCAGATAGGTTTGATTTAAGTTTGATCTGGCTGCTGGCATGGTCGGGTAGAGCAACACACTGTAAGCTAGCTAAGGTTTCATCAATAGCCTTAAAGTTCAGCTCGATCATGCTCTGGCCTTTTTTGCCATAGGTCTTTTCGACCGCATGTTTAATGGCGGATATCGCTTGTTCTTGCGGTAATATCCCAGAGATTGCGAAAAAGCAGGTTTGCATAATGGTATTGATGCGCTTACCCATGCCTGTTTTTTCGGCTACCGCATAAGCGTCGATGATATAGAAACGAATCTGTTTACTAATCATCTGTTCTTGCATGTTTAAAGTCAGAGATGCCCAAACCTGCTCGGCTGATAAGGGCGTATTCAACAAAAACACCGCCTGATCTGAGGCACTGCTGAGCAGGTCTGAACGTTCTAAGTAGTGACTTTGATGACAGCCGATAAAATCAGCATCATTGTCAGAAATCAAATAAGTGGAATGGATGGGCTTAGGGCCAAAACGTAAATGTGAGACCGTCATCGCACCTGATTTTTTCGAATCATAAACGAAATAACCTTGAGCATGTAGCTCAGTGGTTTCACCAATAATCTTAATGGTGTTTTTATTAGCGCTAACCGTACCATCACTGCCTAAGCCATAAAATAACGCTTGAAAAGTATCCGCTAGGGCATCAGTACGATAACTAGCATCCCAGTTTAAGCTGCTGTGCGTAACATCATCATTAATGCCAATGCTGAAATTATTTTTGGGTTGCGCTAGTTTTAACTCGTCATAAATCGCCTTAATCATGCCCGGGGTAAATTCTTTAGAAGACAGGCCGTAACGTCCGCCGACCACTTTAGGAAATGCCTTAAATTTACTAGTACCTTGGCTATAAGCCTGAGCGACAGCGCTGAGTACATCTTTATATAAAGGTTCGCCATCAGAGCCAGGTTCTTTGGTACGATCGAGTACGGCAATTTTTTGACAACTGCTAGGGAGTGCGGCAAGTAAGCTCTGTGCATCAAAAGGTCGATATAAACGTACTTTAAGCAAACCGACCGCTTCACCTTGCTGATTTAAATAAGTCAGGGTTTCTGTGACCGCTTCTGCACCAGAGCCCATGATAATAATGACGCGTTCGGCAAGTTCTGAGCCTGAATAATCAAACAATTGATACGAGCGGCCTGTTAATGCGGCAAAGCGATTCATAGCGGTTTGCACAATATTGGGTAGTGCAAGGTAAAAAGGATTGACCGATTCTCTAGCCTGAAAATACACATCAGGATTCTGAGCAGTACCGCGCATCACAGGTTTATCAGGGGTTAAGGCGCGATGACGATGAGCGCTTACCCATTTATCCTTAATCATGGCGCGTATCACGCTATCATCAATAGTATTTATTTTGGCGACTTCATGCGAAGTACGAAAGCCGTCAAAAAAATGCAATAGCGGCACACGACCTTCCAAGGTAACGGCATGAGCAATCAAAGCGAAGTCCATGACTTCTTGGGGTGAATTAGAACACAGCATCGCAAAGCCAGTCATCCGCGCTGACATGACATCGCTATGGTCACCAAAAATTGATAAACCCTGACAAGCTAAAGAACGCGCAGCGATATGAAAGACGGTCGGAGTTAACTCACCCGCAATTTTGTACATATTAGGCAGCATTAATAGCAGTCCTTGTGAGGCGGTAAAAGTTGTCGCCATAGAGCCGACTTGCAAGGCCCCATGAATAGCCCCAGCAACACCGGCTTCACTTTGCATTTCAGTGATTTGAGGAACAGTGCCCCATAAATTAAGTTGGCCGAGAGACGCCCATTCATCCGCCCATTCGCCCATGGTCGAGGAGGGTGTTATAGGGTAAATAGCGATAACTTCATTAAGTTTATAAGCGATTGTAGCAGCGGCTTGATTGCCGTCTATCGTAACGGTTTGTTGATGTTGCATGAGACCATCCTGAAATGAAACCAGTGAAAGTAAATTACCTTAAGTTTGCTGTAGGATTTAAACTTTGGCCGATTGTACGCTAGTGCGTAAAGTTAGTGTACTAATTTTAGTGATTCGATTAAAAGGTGAGCGCAAAAATTTTTTGATAGCTTGTAACGTTTAGGCTGTATAAGTAATTGTCGGCCGGAATAAGAAATTGTAGGCCGGAATAAGGCTTTACGAGCGCAAGCGAGAAAAGCGTTTCCGGCATAGGTATGGCTCCTGTGCCGGAAACGCCATCATGCGCTACGCTCGGATGGTCTTATTCCGGCCTACGGGGCTGTAGTCAGTGAGGCTGGGAGTATAGGTATCTACACAAGTTTCTTACTGGCGTAGAAACGATAAAAAAACACTGTAGGGGCGTATTGCATACGCCCCTACGATCTTCACCACAATGTTATCGTTCTTGCGTGAGTGCTAACAATTATTTGTGTAGATACCTATGGGGCTGGGAAGGAGGTGTTAATCAAATCTCACACCCACCGATCAATACTCATAAATAAAAACATCAAGCAAATAAAGCCTTTATTTATCGCTTTGATTAATCGTTAAAGCGCTAAAATTGTTTTCATTAATAATGGTGTAGTCTTATGCTGTCATATACACTATTATGCCTTTAACTTATTAAGGTCTCACAAAGCCTGTGTACCTTTGATCTACTTGGGATTACACGTGCTACAAACTCTCTACAATAACAAGTCTGTCAAAGCCTCTAAAGCACTGCGCTGTGTAGCGAGCTTGCTGTTTCTATATTTATTAACTATTACGCCTGTTTTTGCTGTAGATAATTCCCCTGTACCCATCGATAAACCCGCATTAGAAAAAGTCCGTTTGCAACTCAAATGGTTTCACCAATTTCAATTTGCGGGTTATTACGCGGCGATACAGCAAGGTTATTATGCCGAGGAAGGCTTAGATGTTGAGCTCATTGAGCGTGATCTAAGCAAAAGCGTGGTTGAGCAAGTGATCAATCAAGAAGCTGAATACGGTGTCGGTGATTCGGGTTTATTACACGAATACGCCTTAAATAAGCCAATTGTTGCTATGGCGGCTATTTTTCAACACAATCCCTTGGTTTTTATGACCAAGCGCGATTCTGGCATCATTAGTCCTTTTGAGTTTAAAGGTAAGCGGATAATGTTGGATACCCTGAGTGCCAATGAAGCGCCCTTAAGAGCGTTATTGGCTTACAGCAAAGTCTCAGACCATGATTTCAAGCTCGTCAAACAATCAGATAATAATGCTTTGTTAACTGAAGATAAGCTCGATGTCATGACTGGTTATATATCTGATGAGCCTTTTTATTATCAGCAACACAATATTGCTATCAATATCATTAATCCTGAAAGTTATGGTATCGATTTTTATGGCGACATACTATTTACGAGTAACGCTGAGCGCCTGCACCATCCAGAGCGTATCGATCGCTTCTTAAAAGCCAGCTTAAAGGGTTGGCGTTATGCTATAGATCACCCTCAGGAACTGATTACTTTAATCACCAATCAATATCACAGTCGTTTGTCTTTAGAGCATTTGCAATATGAAGCAAAAGAAATTCTAAAACTCATACCTGAGTCAGTGCCTTTAGGCTATATCGACTCAGCACGACTGAATGTCTTAGCCGATACCTATGTTAAAGCAGGCTATAACCAAGCCATTGAAGCTGACAAACTCAAAAAGTTTGTTTATCAATCGGTACCTACTGAATTAAATTTGAGTGATGCAGAAAAGAAGTGGTTAGCCGCGCACCCTGTTATTCGTGTTGGAGTTAATCCCAATAAACAGCCTTATGATTGGGTCGATGAACAAAGCCAGTATACGGGTATGGGTGCTGATTATCTAAAGCTACTCGAACAAAAATTAGGTATTCATTTTACGATAGTCAAACCAGGCGCTAGTCTGGGTGAGATTCTAGAAATGATTAAAGGCGGTGACTTAGATATGTTGGCCGGTGTAGTCATCACCGAACAGCGTGAAAATTATTTAGACTTTTTAAGCCCTTATGTTAACTCACCTAATGTCATTATTGATAGAGGGCAGCAACTCTACACCAGCTTAGATCAATTAAACGGTCAAATCGTTGCTGTTGAAAAATACTATGCGATGGAGGAATGGCTAAATCGTGATTATCCATCGATTAAAATACTTCAAGTAGACAATGCACTATCAGGTTTAAAACTGGTAGAAAATAAAAAAGCCATTGCTTATGTCGGTGATCTTGCTACTAGCAATTACTGGATTAAAAAAGAAGACTTAGCTGATTTAAAGCTTTCAGGTTATACCCAATATCGTAGTGATCGAACTATCGCAATTAGCAAACAAAGCCCTGAACTCTCATCGATTCTTAACAAAGCCAGTTTTATGCTAGATCAACAACAAATTAATGACATTCCTCATCATTGGTTAAGTTTGCAATCTGGACAAGGCATCAGCAATAAAACGATTAAGAAGTATGCGTTAGCTAGTGGCTCGCTATTGTTTCTATTTGTTCTTTGGATCATGCGCTTAAACCGTGAAGTTGTTCAACGTAAGGCCTTAGAGCAACGGGAAAAACGCCGTAATCATGTCTTAGACATGCTGACTAACCATCGCTCCTTGCCTTCAATACTCGATGTACTATGCAGCGATGTTGAGAAATTAGATTCTCAAATCGCTTGTAGCATTCTTTTAGTGAGTGAGGATGGCCAGAAGTTATTACATGGCGCAGCGCCGAGCTTACCAGACTTTTATTGCCAAGCTATTGATGGGTTGATCATTGGCCCTAAGGTCGGTTCTTGCGGTGAATGCGCATTCAGAGCTATTCCAGTGTTCGTGGCTGATATATTAACTCACCCAAATTGGAGTGCTTTTCGCGAGCTGGCAAAAAAGCTTCCGTATCGTGCTTGTTGGTCTCAGCCTATTAAGGCTAGTAATGGTGAGTTGTTAGGTACTTTTGCTATTTATCATCGCAAGACCAAAATGCCTAATATAAAATCTTTGTCGGTGATTAAAGATACCGCTGTTTTAGCGGCTGAAGCCATAGAAAAATCTAAGCTGGCTATGCAAACTCAATTAGCCGCTAAAGTCTATAGCCATGCACGGGAAGGCATTTATATCACCGATAAAAAGGGCAATATCATTGATTGTAATGAAGCATTCTTGAGCTTAAGCGGCTATAGTCGGGAGGAATTGCTAGGCAAAAATCCTAGAATATTTAAATCGGGCCTCCATAATGAGGTCTTTTATTCTAAAATGTGGCAAGCCATATTAACTGAAGGTTTTTGGAGTGGTGAAATCTCTAATGAATATAAAGATCATAAAAAAACCCACTCCTTACATTCAATTACAGCCATTAAAAATGCAGATAATGAAATAGAACGGTTTTTGGCTATCACCACCGATATTAGTGAGTTAAAAAAATATCAACAACAGCTAGAGGACATCGCTTATACCGATACCCTGACTGGTTTACCTAATCGTTTATTATTAACCGACAGACTTGAACAATTAATACTGCATGATAATCGCGAGCAGCTCAACTTAGCACTGGCCTTTATTGATTTGGATGGTTTTAAAGCCATTAATGATAATTATGGTCACGATATTGGCGACCAATTTCTGGTCGAGATTAGTCAAAAAATGCGCGAAACTATTCGTGAAACCGATACCCTAGGTCGCTTAGGCGGTGATGAATTTATCGTCATTCTTAATCATCAAAAAGATATTGAATCATTTCATATCCCCACCCAAAAGCTCATAGACGCCTGTAGTACGCCTATTGAAATTCATAATTTAACTTTAAGAGTATCAGCCAGTATCGGTGTGACTTATTATGAAGGACAAACCAATCGTGAGATTGATGCGGGCACCTTAATCCGCCAAGCTGATTTGGCGATGTATATCGCTAAACAATCGGGTAAAGATAAGTACCATTTATATGATGAGAACACCGATCAGGCTCTCAATACCCGCGATGAATTTATTAGAGACATCGAACTGGCCATTCAAGAGAATCATCTAGTTCTTTATTATCAACCTAAGGTCAATATGCGCACCGGTGAATTATTAGGTGTAGAAGCCTTAATACGTTGGAACCATCCCCAACGTGGCTTGTTACAACCCATGCAATTTTTACCGATGATTGAAAATCATCCCGTGGGTAATGATTTGGGTAACTGGGTGCTTAATCAGGCTTTAAGCCAAATTAACCGGTGGCAAGCGCTGGGTTTAAACATTGCCATCAGTATTAATATTGATGCTAAGCAACTGGGTCAGTCTAGTTTTATAGAGGTATTAAGATCGGCTATCGCTGCTTACCCTAACTACGTTAAAGGAAGCTTAGAAATTGAGGTCTTAGAAACCACAGCCTTTGATAATCGTAAACAAGCGAATTTACTGATTACAGAATGTAAAAAACTAGGCATTAAGTTTTCTATAGATGATTTTGGCACAGGCTATTCGTCGCTCACTTATCTAAAATCATTCCCCATCGACATGATTAAAATTGATCGTAGCTTCATCAAAGATATTACTACCAATATCGAAGATTTAGCCATCGTCGATAGTATCATCAGTTTAGGCGGCGGCATGGGACGCGCCGTCATCGCAGAGGGTGTTGAAAGCATCGCCATCGGCGAACAATTAATAAAGCACGGTTGTGAGTTTGGCCAAGGTTATGTCATAGCCAAACCGATGCCAGTAGAAGAATTGCTGGCATGGAAAGAGCAATGGAAACCCGATGCCTCTTGGACTAATGCTTAAACTGGGAACGCTAAGACGTAGACGTAGGTCGGAATAATCGTAGGCCGGAATAAGGCTTTAAGAGCGTAGCGAATAAAGTGTTTCCGGCACGGAAATCGATCGAACCTCCGGAAACGCCATCATGCGCTACGTTTAGATGGTCTTATTTCGGCCTACTTCTGGGTTCCCTAACTATTTCAAAT
>CAIZMK010000280.1 GCA_903934035.1 uncultured Methylococcaceae bacterium | reverse complement strand
TTTAATAGATCAAATCTCCCCTAACCCCTCTTTGCTAAAGAGGGGGAATAAAAAGAATACTTTCACAGTCGCTATCGCTACATCCCAGCCTACGATATGAGGCTACATTAAATGTAGGCCGGAATAAGGCTTTTCGAGCGTAGCAAGGGAGTGTTTCCGGCCTAGGGCAACCACATATTGCCAGAAACGCCAGCACACATTTCGGCCTACTAGACTGCGTGGCAACAATAAATAACCAGCCTTCGACATAATATTATTATCCCTGCGTGAAAATAGTTTTAATGCCCACCATGATTATATTCTTGCGGGTCTTGTAGGTTTTATGATTTACCCAATAATGTGCAGGGTGGGACAAAAAGTTTCCACGACAAACCCTGAAGTTTCTAGTGGCGGTATACCAAACTTTATGGTTGACAATATAAACCTCTGCGTCCGCCTTAAAAGTCGCAGGACACACCATATAAGTTTCAGGGTGCACAAGAAAATATTCAGAGTGACACAAAAATTATCAGCATTAGTCCTGAAAGATTTGTTGTCGGTATGCTGATGTTAAGTGATGACGGAATGAGCTTCTCTGTGCGTCAAAAAACCCTCACTATTCGCATTAGCCATGTGTTCGTGGCGAATCTGTCGCCCCTACAGTATGAACTCGCAGTTTCTGTAGGCTCATGCCTATGAGCACTGCTTTTAGTTGTGTAAATACCTATGTTGCTATAGAGGGGAAATAAAAATAATACTTTAACAGCTTGCGTAGGTCGAGTTAGCGATAGTGTAACCCGATCTACACCTAGTTTGCGCCTATGTGGCATTAGCCAAGATGACGTGGCTAAAGCCAGTCCACAGATTCAGGGCTATGTTGTCCCTCAACCGATAAAAAGCTAAAGCTTGATTATTGCCTCAATTTGAGCAGCTAGCTTATCTGGATCTACTGGCTTCAAAATATACCCTCTAGCGCCTGCTTTGATAGCTTGGCGTACCATATCTTCCTGGCCGTGCGAAGTGACCATAATGATTTTAGCATCAGGAAACTCGGTAATAATCTTAGCCGTTGCCTGAATACCATCCATATCAGGCATAGTAATATCCATAGTCACTAAATCAGGAATTTCATAGCGGTATTTAGTGACGGCCTCTGCACCACTTTTCGCTGTATGCCTGACGTAATGACCCATTTTTAACAACATCGCTTCCATTTTTTTAATCGCTAATGAAGAATCATCAACAACCAACACATTTAACGCAATCACAACTTAACTCCACTATTGATTACCAAGCCAGATTTCACAGTGCCTAAATCTACAGGTGAAATAAAATCCACATCCATGTAGCCATAATGGGTTTTATAACTAACATGGGCAAAATTAGCACCTTTAGGCCTACGAAAACTACCCTTACCTTCAAGCACCAAGGGTGGTGACAAAGCTATAGCTTCGCCAGAACCCGCCAAAGCTTTTAAGCTATGGCCTAAGATTATATTTGCTATCTCGGCGACTACATCATGTCGATAGATGTTAAGCTCATCGCCAGGAATTTCCAAACCCGCTGTTTCTATTTCCACTAAATGACTAACAACGGTCTCATCAAAACAAAATGCGATTAATGCTTTGACTGGCCCAGATATAGCAATAATGGTAGTCATATCTCTAGGCTCTAGCATATTAATTTCACCAGCATAGGTTTCAGTTGATAAAAACGCTATATCTAAGGTATTTTGAAAATAAGCGGCTGTAGCCGACATAACAGTATTACGGATGGTTACAATGACTTCATCTACCTTGCCATTCATGCTGCAATATCCTTTAAAATGGGAATACGAAAAATAAATTGGGTGCCTTGGTCATTGGCAGTTTCAATCGTAACATTACCACCTAAGCGCAATACTTCTTGGCGAACAGCTGCCATACCTACCCCTCGACCGGAAAGATCTGTGGCTGTCTCACGACTAGAAACACCATCAGCAAAAACTAAATCGGCTAAACTTAAACTTTTAATATCGCTACTAAGCGTATTAGAGGCACGTAAGCGCAGCGCTGCTTCATTAATACCCGCACCATCATCCTTAATGATTAGTTTAAATTCATTACCGATATGTTCGGTGATACATTGAATAGTGCCAGCCTCATGCTTGCCCTTATCGTAGCGGGTATCTGGATCTTCGATACCGTGATCAACGGCATTACGCATGACATGCCCTAAAGCTAACAAAAATTGTCTATAAATATCAGGATCCAAGCGCACATCGCTACCAATGATTTCTAATGGCATTAACTCTTTTTCTAATTGCAAAGCTACTTGTTGTAATAGCTTGCTGTAATCACGAAGTTCTTTATGTAAAGAAATACTGCGCACTTGAGATAACTCTTGCAAGAGCGACTCATGCTCTAACTTAACTTCTTTGTTGCGTAATAAGTCTATGGCTAGTTGTTCAAAAGCGCGAGCATTGCTAATTTGTAATGAGATAACACCACCTCGACTGAAATAATTTTCACCTAAGGCTGATGTGACAACGGCAATATCGCGATTGAGCAACTCTATCCAATCGGCTGAAAACACGATTGACAGTATTCCATCAGCAGAATCAGCACTCAGCAAATCATGCAAACAAGGCAAGCCTTGAAGAAAAGCTTCAATCTGATGCAATTCTGTCGGTACGTGAGTAAAACGAAATTGATTAAAACTACCTTTAAAGGTATGAATGGTTCTATAAAGGCTTGAAACTTCTTCAGTTAACCAAGGTTCAGGGCCCGCTTTACAGAACGCTATAAAATCGTCTATGGTAGCAAGAAACTCAGGGCCATCAGTAACAGCCGCCAGTATCATAGCTGACTGCTTGCTTTCTAATTCCGCTTTCTTTTTAAGCTCAACTTCATTAGTTATATCAGTCAGCACCACCATAAAGCCGGTTTTAATTGGAATGTATTGGGCTTTAAGAACTCTACCATTTCCCACAAGCTCAGTTGGAATGAGTCCCAAAAACATAGCTACTAAGGCTGGGTTTTCGGCCTGTATCGCATCTTCTATAAGAGAGCGCATTAATTTACGCTTATGTAGATTAGCTTCTAAGGCATCTTCTATACAGGCTCGCATTAACTTGCGCTTAGAACTATCGTTGGAAAACGGAAACAATAATTTATCGGCATATTTTCCCGTAGGTATCTCACCTAACATAGAAATACAGGCTTGACTGTATTCACCGACAACCTTTAAATCATTTCCAAAAGAAAAAAAGCCCTGCCCACAATTATTTAACAAGGTAGCAACTTGGTCTAACGAGTCTGAAACAGAATTATTTTGGCGATTAAGCAAGCGTATAAAGTAAACCAATATAGCCATGAACAGCAAATTGATCGCCCCTACCCCAATACTCATATAGAAATTAAGAGCAGAAGAATGGCCAGACTCATTTAAAGTATTTAAGAAGTTTTGATAGCTTATTTCTCTAAAAGCGACGACATGTTGACGTAGTTCCTGCAACAATTGATTCATTTGTACAGACTGACCTAATTCATCTTTGCCACCATTCGCCAAGAGCGCTTGGCTGGTCTGTTCTGCAAAGCTAAAATAGCCCTCAAATTGATTTTGCAAAGCCACTATCGCTTCATGTTGTTCAGGGTAGTTTTCGCCTATATGTGTCAGTAAGTTTGAAGTAAGCGTGTAAACTTCACGGGCGCTACTGATTTCTTCAGCTTCGCCAGTCATGACCGCTTGAATCATGTGGCCTTCAATGCGATCAATATTGACAATAGTCGCATCAATCTGTTCAAGAACAGGAAAGTACACATCTTTAATATCCGACAATTGCTCGGAGCTTTTAACAGATGATTGCAAACCGTATAGGAAGAAAACCGAAAACATAATAATCGCAATAACAACCAAACCTGTTATTTTACGCATAGAGCTACGACTTTGAGCGGTGAAGTCAGCAGAACTAAAAGAAGGCTCCGTGCTCTTTTTACTACGTCGAAATCTTGATAAAAAAAAGTATCCAAATTTGCGAAGTGGCATCTAATATTCCTAAGGCTTATGGATTCTATGTTGGATGTTGAATATAAACTTTAAAAAATAGGTAATGATTGAAGCTAGTTTGTCCTCATATACTTACCCCACATAAATTATAGAATATTTTGCAAAAGATGTGTTCTATTTATTCAAACTTTATAATTATTACAATTTCAGTTACTTAAGGCATAACTCATGCAATATTAGCATTTTGGTTCTGTTAAAAAGCTTGAATAAGTAGCCCTAAGATATTCAAAGATTGAAATCGAGCTTATTAAAAGGCATTGGCAATTCGCCCCTATCGGATTTCTAACAATTTAAGTTTAGCCAATATAAGAATTTCATCCATTTATCTTCAATCCAATCTATAATCGCATTAACTTAAAAGACTCAAAAGGAAATACGGCATGTGTGTCACGCTATTGAGACTGTGAAAGTATTCTTTTTATTACCCCTCTTTGGCAAAGAGGGGTTAGAGGAGATTGGGTCTATTAAAAATAATCATTAAATATTAGTAGCCTATAACACAAAAATCCTCCTCGCCCCCCCTTTTACAAAGGGGGAAGCTAAAATCATGAGTTTTGACTCCGTTATTCTTTAGTTTTATCGATCCAAAGCCAAACTATCAAGTCAAAATAACCATTATGCAAACAACACTGATACTGTAAATAGTTTAAGATGATCTCTAAATTTTACCGAAAACTTAGCTCAGCTCTCAAAGTAACTTCACTGTCCGATGATGTAATGCATAGTCATACGACTATTCAACAGAATTTGCATTCAATTCTGTTCGAAAAAATGGCTGATCCTATACTCCTGATACGAGCCAAAGATGATAAATTCATCGATTGTAATGCTGCGACGCTTAGTTTTTTAGCTTATCCCAATAAAGCGGCCTTGATGAACTTAAGTCCCTGGCAAATCTCCCCCGAATTCCAAGCAAACGGCAAAAGCTCTAAAGATAGCGCAAAAGAGCTACATGATATTGTTTATGAACATGGCTTTCATCGCTTTGAATGGCAGCATCTTCGTTATAACGGCGAACTGGTCTCAGTTGAAGTCACGCTTACTTTAATCAATATTGATAAGGAACAACTATTTCATGTTGCCTGGCGTGATCTTACCGAACGTAACAAAGCCAATGCAGTACTACAAGAAAGCGAATTACGCTGGAAATTTGCCTTAGAAGGTGCCGGTGATGGCGTTTGGGATTGGAATATAGAAACTAATCATGCTGTCTATTCCACGCGTTGGAAAGAAATGCTGGGTTATAACGAAGATGATATACAACCAACTAACGAAGAATGGCAAACACGCATACATCCAGAAGATCAGACCATGGTAGCAAGCACTATGCGATCTTATTTAAATGGAGTGGCTTCTGTTTACAGAGTTGAATATCGCTTAAAGTGTAAGGATGATAGTTATAAATGGATACTAGGTCGTGGCATGGTTGTCAGTCGTGACCCACAAGGTAAGCCACTTCGTATGATTGGTACGCATACTGACATAACGATAATTAAACAAGCAGAACTGTTATTAATTGAAACCAGACAACAAGCCGTTAATATTGCTTCAGCCAAAACATTTGACTTAATCAATCGCGATCAGGAATTAAAGATCATTACTCAGCGTTTTCAAACTAGCTTTGATAATGCACCTATCGGCGTAGTTAATATGTCAATCAACGGATACATTATGGAGGTCAATCAAAGCTTTTGTGATTTTCTTTTGTATAGTCGAGATGACCTAATAAATATACGTTTTAAGAAATTAGTTCATTCAACTGATCAAAAAGCCTATGTCGATAATATAAACAATATGTTGGTATCGGAAGATTCAGCAACAACCTTAGAAATTAAACAGGTTCGTAAAAATGGAGAGCACGTTTGGGGTCAATTAACCATCAAGCTAATTCATTTAAGCAATGGACAACCCGATTACTTCATCTTAATCATTGAAAATGTCACCGAACGTAAACATAAAGATGAGCAACTTTTGGCGGCGAAAGAATTAGCCGAAACACTCGCAAAAACCAAGTCACAATTTCTAGCCAATATGTCGCATGAAATTCGTACGCCGATGAACGCTATCATCGGTTTATCTGACCTAGCCTTGCTTGAAGAAAACTCAACAGAACTCAGTACACATGTACAACACATCAACACAGCAGCGACCCATCTACTCGCTATAATCAATGACATACTAGACTTATCTAAACTAGAAGCAGGACGTATTCAGCTAATGCCTGCAGCCTTCGATTTAGATGAACTACTCAGCACGACGCACTATCTTTTATTGAACGCAGCAGTCACTAAAAACCTAGATTTAAGCCTAAAGAAAGATCAAAATGTTCCAAGCATCTTGATAGGTGATAGCCTACGTTTACGACAAGTGCTAATTAATCTGGTCGGAAATGCTATCAAATTTACAGATCAGGGCTCTGTTACGTTAAGTGTTAGCTTACTAGAAGCTATCGAATCAAACGCTCGGATATTATTTGCTGTTAAAGATACCGGCATCGGCATTACCCCTGATCAGCAAACTAAATTATTTAAGCCATTTAGTCAACTGGACGATGGTTATAGTCGAAGTTTTGGAGGAACGGGCTTAGGTTTAGTGATCAGTCAGGACTTAGTCACGCTGATGGGCGCTGAGATTAAAATTGACAGCAACTTTGGCATGGGCAGTTGCTTTAGCTTTGAACTCGTATTACCTGTTGTACCCTTAGTTAAGCTTGAGGAAGATGACGCCTCAACTGAAATCATTGACACTGTACTCCCTGTGCCCATTGAAATATCTAGCCAATTAAGAATTCTTGTTGCAGAAGATGATTTTTTAAACCAATTAGTCATCGGCAAAGTATTAGATCATTTTGGAGTTTCTTATGTGCTGGTTAATAACGGCTTAGAGGTGTTATCGCAATTAGAGGAAAATAACTTTGATATTATCTTAATGGACTTGCACATGCCGATGATGAATGGCTATGAGGCAACTTTAGAAATACGTAATATTGCCAAATTCAAAGCGAAACCCATTATCGCTTTAACTGCTAGCGTTACAGATGAAGCAAAGCAGCATTGCATAGAAATAGGCATGAATGACTTCATTGAAAAGCCACTGACCATCAGCAAACTTCACGATAAATTAAAATATTGGACAGTACAAAAGTAAGGGCATAGGTAGTGTCGACCGAGCATTTATGCGATAAATCCATCGTAGGGGCTTGTTGTTTAATGTTTAAACAAAGCATTTTAAGCCAACCCCAAGGGTTTGGACTCCGAGTAAATAACAACTCTGTAACAATGGAGTCCAAACCCTTGGGGTTGGCTTCTGGTTTAAGCAACAACAAAGCTCAACTCAACAAGCGCAGCATTTCTTCTGTAAGTTGCTCGATATGGATAGGCTTAGGCACGAATCCATTCATTCCTGCAAGAGTACAGGCTTGCTTTTCTTCTAACATGACACCCGCACTCATTGCAATGATAGGCAAGCTTTTATAAACATCAAACTGACGTATTGCTTGGGTTGCTTGTAGGCCATCCATGACTGGCATTTGTATATCCATTAACACCAAGTCATAGACTTGATTCTTAATACAGCCTATGGCTACTTCACCATTTTCGGCGATATCATAATCGACACCGATCTTTTTTAACATTAAGCCTGTGACCAATTGATTAATATGATCGTCTTCAACGACTAGTACCCGTTTAGTTTGTAAGACTTGACTGGAATTACTATTTGGGACACATGCTATAACCGGCATTGGGGTATCCATGACTTTAAAATCAAGTTCAAAACTAAACACAGAACCTTGCCCAATAGTGCTTTGCACTTGAACTTCTCCACCCATGGCTCGCACCAGTCCTTGAGAGATCGTTAAGCCTAAACCAGTACCACCAAAACGACGGGTTGCAGAGCTATCTGCTTGAGTAAATCGTTCAAATATCAGCCCCATTTGCTCTTTTGATAAGCCGATCCCTGTATCACTGATACTAAACTTTAAACGCAGTTTATTTAAAGGGTCAATGATTGATTGCTCACAGCGAATAATCAAACTGACTTCACCCTGCTCTGTGAATTTAAAAGCATTACCCAGTAAGTTAATCAGCACTTGTCTTAATCTTAATTCGTCACCGTATAAATAAACGGGTACATGCTGATCACACTGTATAGAAAATCTCACTCCAGTCTGTTGTGCCGTTAAAGTGAATAAAGCGTTAAGTAATGCGATGAGGTCATTAAGCTTAAAGGCTCTATTATCCAAAGAAAATCCGGGCTCTTGAATTTTAGATAAATCAAGTACGTCATTTAAGATAGCCATTAAACTTAAAGACGATTGATTAATTTTTTGTACATACTGTCTAATTACAGAAAAATCAGTGCAATCTAATGCTAATGTTGATAATCCTATCACTCCATTCATGGGCGTTCGAATTTCATGTGACATATTGGCGATGAATTGGGTCTTTAATAAACTCAATTGATCAGCTTCTTCTTTAGCCTTTCTTAACTCAAGTTCTTGTTGCTTGAGTTCAGTAATGTTTAATTGATAACCAACTAAGCCGTTGACATGTCCTAAGCTGTCATAGACGGGTAAAATCGTACTTTGAAAATGCTTTAACTGCCCTCCCTGATTGATACTAAGCTCAGTTGTTTTAGGCTGCCCATTAATCATTATTTCAGCATCATCTGCATCGAAAATTGTGCATAGCTTTTTAGAAAATAACTGAGCATTTTTTTTATATAAGATTGAAGTTAAATCATCAAAGCCTAATAAATTCACCAAGGTCTTGTTGGTTGCAATAATGTTGCCTTCTTTATCTTTATACCAAATAGCTAAGGGCAAATCGTCGATCATGGCATACATACGTGCGCGACTGGTATCAAACATTTTATTAGTCACCGTCACACTCTGTGCACGTTGTGGATTCAAAATTTTTAATATTTGAAGTTTCTCCTTATATTCAGAGATGACATCACTACAAATCATACCAATAGTCGCGTAACCCATCAAATATAACCAATACGTTACATAAGCAGATAAGGGAGTAATTAATATATTGATAGAATTAGTTGATAATTCAAAATAACTATTGCCATTATGAGTAGCAATAGCACCCATCAAAGTCACTAGTAAAATAATTAAGTTGCTTTGGTATTTTTCTAACCTTAGCGTACACCAAGCGAGTATTGCATAGAACCAATAAAAGTTAGCAATAATAGCCGAAGAAAATATAAATAAATCGGCGATGTAGACATGACCAACCTTAAAGAAAATGATAAGACCCGCAAAAAAACTGGTCAACAAGGCAACACTCGCCTCTAAAGCATGTTTGGTAGTATGCGTGACATTGGGTGCTGTGAATTTATGCCAGCTATTTAATAGTAATGGCATTAGAACTATGATACCTAACACATCACCCATCCAGCCTTTCAAAACAAAGGCTAAAATGAACTGAATGTCTATGTAATTTGACGCAATCAATAAGCTACTAGTGAATAGCATTACTATCAGAGAACTTAAGGCAGCACTGACCAGTACTTTAATAGGCGTTAATGATTCTAGGGTAAGTGTTTGTTGCTTGTAGACCGCATATTTTCGTAAAAAAATAGTAGTCATCAAGGGTGTGTAAACACAACCTAATGCAACAATAATGCTAAAAGCCAGTGAATTTTGGCAATATAGATTAACTAACATTGCACTGACAAAAAGTGACCAAAAATAACGAGACCCGCCTATTAATACCACTGCTACGGCAAAGCCAGTAGATAGCATCAACAGTGAATCTTGACCAAAATACCGAAGCTTTAACAAAGCTAACATGGCATAGATAACGGCTATAGCTAGATGAATGCTCAGAGTATAAAAAATTCTTTTAAAGTAACTTATCTGCATACGAAGTGTGATTGATTTATTACTAATTGCTTCAGTTTAGTGGTCAAAGTGATTCGCCAAGTAATAGAATAAACTAATTTCACATTAGGACTCCCTAATGCATGTAAAAATACTAAGGTAATGAGCAGGGTTAATGTTTATCATTTCATTGATAAAATTGATAAACTGGTCATTGATCTTGTAGTGGCGACAGATTCGCCCAGTACAACGCAGATTAAATACTGGGCGAATCATCTGTCGCCCCTACAAAAAATATTGTATCTATTGCCTAAGAGATCAGTAGGATTACCCAAGCTAATTCAAATAGAGCTGCATAAACTTTTTATTTAAGCTATTAAATCATAAATTTAAATTAGTGGCTATTATGCCTTGTACTTATGACATTGCCTGTCAGCAATAACCATTACAATGTAAGTCATAAAGTCTAAATTTGCACTCCATCTATCCACTTTGGTTAATCAATTAATGAATAAAATAATCACCGGATTTACAGTCAAAAAACGTTTTATCATTTTATTTGCGATTTTTACTATGAGCTTGATTGCTTATGGTTTATGGTCTTTTAAAACCCTTAGCGAATTAGAAATAAATAGCCCGCTTTATCAACGCATAGTCCAAGGCAAAGACTTAGTGGCTGACATATTACCGCCACCAGAATATATATTAGAATCTTATTTAGTCAGCCTTGAATTAGCCAACGCCGTCAATAAAAAAGATCAAGACCTATTAATCTCCAAATTCAAACAATTAAAAGATGAATATGAAACTCGTCATGACTATTGGTCGAAGCAAGGTTTATCTGAAGAATTATCGGAATTGCTTTTAGATCAATCTTATAAATCCGCCTCTCAATTTTATAGTATCGCCCTAAAAGAGCTAATTCCTGCTATTCAAAAAGCCGATCAAGCCTCTATTAAGTCCGCTCAAAATCGCTTAAATCAAATCTATAAAAGTCATCGCTTAGTGATTGATCAAATTGTACCTATGATCAACCAACGTACCTCAGCAGATGAAACTTTAGCCTCTGAAAAAACTAATACCGGCAACCTTTTAATGCTGGCTATTTTATTAACATCCCTTACCGGCTCTATGATTCTTGGTTTCGCTATTGCCAATAGCATCATTAGCCAATTAGGTGGCGAGCCCAGCGAAGTCACTGACATTGCCAAGCAAATTGCTTTAGGTCATTTAGATAATAAAATTTCACTTAACTCAGGTGATCATCACAGCCTTTTAGCGGCTATCAATTTAATGCAGAATGAATTGCTCCGCATCATCACTCAATTACAAGATAATGTTGACCATATCGTTAAAGGTGATTTCACGCAGCAAATTGACCTAGAAGGCAAAAACGGTTTTGATTTAGAAATAAGTACAACACTTAATGCCTTAAATAGAGGCTTACTACAAAAGATCGGCGGCAATCCGGACGAAGTAGCTCATGTCGCAAGACAAATTTCTGAAGGTCATTTAAATAATAATTTAGCAAAACGCCCTGGTGATAACGAAAGTATTACTGCCGCTATGGCTAATATGAGCGAAAACTTAAATGCTATTATTACTGATATCAGTCAATCAGTAGAAGCCGCTGCCAAAGGCGATTTTAGTTATCGCATGGATGAAAACCGTCACCAAGGTTATGCTAAAACTTTAGCTGAATTATCAAATAACTTAAATAAAACCTCAGAGCTCGCTTTAAGTGATATTGGTCGTATAGCCAGTGCTCTAGCTAAAGGTGATTTAACTCAAAGTATTGATAAATCTTACTCTGGATTATTTGGTGTTACAGCTCAAGGCATCAATGAAACGCGCAACTCCCTGTTATTACTAATTAATGAAATTATAAGCGCTGTTAGCGTTATTAATAGCTCGGCTTCAGAGATTGCTGCTGGCTTTTTAGACTTATCAGAACGTACTGAAGCACAAGCGTCCAGCTTGGAAGAAAACTCTTCAACCATGGAAGAATTAGCTTCTACAGTAAAGCAAAATGCAGAGAACGCAAAAGACGCTAATAACATGGTAAAGAACACTTCAAGCTTAACCGAAAGAGGTGGATTAGCTGTCAATGAAGTGATAAATACCATGCATAATATTTCTAAAAGCTCTAGCACTATGATCGATATCGTAGAAGTTATTGATGGCTTAGCGTTTCAAACCAATATATTGGCTTTAAATGCGGCGGTAGAAGCAGCAAGCGCAGGCGCACATGGCAAGGGATTTTCCGTGGTCGCCAGTGAGGTTCGTTTATTAGCCTTGCGTTCTGCTTCTGCAGCTAAAGAAATAAAAGACCTAATCAATAACTCTGTTTTGACCACTAAAAATGGCACTAATCAAGTCGATATTGCTGGAAAAACTATGATCGAAATATCAAAAGCAGTCACTTTAGTAACAGACTTAATGGCTCAAATCTCAATTGCATCATCTGAGCAAAGCACGGGTATAGATCAACTAAATCTGGCGATATTGCAAATGGATAACGCGACTCAGCAAAATGCATCTTTAGCTGAACAATCTGCAGCGGCCGCACAATCTTTAGAAGATCAAGCACGTCAATTACAGGAATTAGTCGGCGCATTTCGTATTAGCTAAATAGTTTTTCTATAAACAGCTGATAAGTTCTTGCTTGGCTAGTAAAGCTATTCTGGCGGCAGGTAGGACAAAGAGGAATCGATCGCAATCTAAAGACCCATCGTAATGTAGGGACAGGTCACGACCCGCCCCTACCATGTAAAATATAGCGGCGATACAACTATAACCACACCCCACCATATCGGAATTTTTAGCGGAATTAGGGGATTTAATCTAGGTTCTGAATAGCCCTTTTAACTAAACTTAAAGTCATTAAAGCATCGTCAATTAAACTATCAATACTTGCAGCCTCAACAATAAGCCGGGAACTGATACACAAACGTAAGGCACTCACCTCTATACCTTGACGGGAGCCACAAGCAACGGGCTGACCTAGTTGCCAACGAATCCCAGATTGCTTCTTCTGATAAAGTTTGAGAGTTTCAACTCGACTCAAAGGAACTCTTCCTGAGGGTTTTTGGTGATAAAGCACAAAGGGGAAAATAGTTTGCAAATGATCCCAGCTTTTAGTCGTTAGCAAACCCTTACGTTCAAGTGCTGGGGCCCTTAGTAATTCAAAATGAGGCTCATTATTCAACTTGTTTAATATTGCCTGTGAAAAGGCATCCATCATTAAAATTACTTTGGCAGTGGGTATATTACGAAATCGACGTAACTCTTCCAAAGCCACTGCAATTCGTAACAACAAGCCGACATTAGGCTCAACTAAAGACTGATCATTCAAAAAGCATTTAACTGAATCTGGCACTAATAAAGCTGCAGAAAACGAAGGGGCTGTTAAAAACTTTGAACCCGTTAAGGCAACCATAAAACCGAGCTGCAAATAGCTATTCAAGGTCGTAGTGTGCAAACGAAATTGGCAGGCATCGACCATAACCGTAATTAAATCAGGATTACCTTGTTTGAGAGCCAATACACATTCTGGACTAGGGGCAATTAATCCGGTTTTTGATTGATCAACCATAATCAACAAAACCTTTCTATTAACGGCAACGGCCTCTGCAACCCATGAAGCGACCTGCCCATCTATATCTTCTATTGATCTAGGAGAGCCATCTTCAAGTCTAAGACTAACTTGTTTAACTTCTGCGTTATTACCGTTAGCTAAAGCAGGACACACTCCACTCCCTGTTTCATTAGCTTCCACCATAATGACTAAGGGCGCGCTAGACTCATTCTTACTTAAGTGCGGAGTAATCATGCCATGTAGATCGGTACCTGAGGCTGAAAATATCAATTTAAGCCCAGGATAATCTGCTAAATCACAGGCCTTTAACCAATCTATGCTAAGTTGTTTTAGTTGTTGCTGGTATACAGTAGCAAGCGTACCTGCTTGTAACGCAGCCTGCATTTGAAATTGTAAACGCTGTGCTATTTCGTAACCTGTGGTTGATATTACTGATGCCGTTGATGATCCAAAAGCTAATAAAGAAGTGTCAGGAAAAGCTTGGCAGCCATATTTATTGACTCCGCTTGAAGGATCAATTGTCAATCGTGAATCACCACCTGAAACTAATAGTTTCTCAGTTTCAAAACATCTATTAATTGTTGGCTGTTGAACTTTTAGAAAAGTGACTCCCATAATAAACTTAATGTACTTGTTTTTGACTAATTAACATCTCTCGAAATGCGCTAAAGACTTTTTGCATTTGCGGTTGCTTATAAGGATATAAGTCCACAGGATCCATAGAATGGACTATCATGCAGCTGTCAATTTCAAAAATTAGTAATTTTCCATCAGGAGTTTCTGCACAATCAATGCCTAAATAATCTAAGCCGACTCGCTCATTAATGTCACTAAAAGCTTGTGCATGCTTCACTGCAAAATTATCATCAAAATCAGCCATCACTCGAGCTTCTTCTGCCCGCTTCTCAGCATTCTCTGACATACCTGCATTAAGATAATGAATCATCCAATGCTCTGATATTGCTAAATGACAGAGATAAGGTTTACCTTTAATAAGCACAATTCGATATTTTCTAAATAATCCATCTTGATTACGATAATCAATAAAAGACGATACATAAAATTCATTATTTGGCATTCTTGCTAAATAATTTGTTAATTCAGCAATATCAACGATTTTATCTAAGCCCTGCCCCGCATGAGAATCTACAGGGCGAATAATGATTGGAAAGGGAGCCTCTGTCAGAACACTAAATGAAGTGGAAACTGACTCCACTACCTGTCTAGCCAAACGCAATGTAACCGGCATATTGACACTAGCTATATCTTGTAGCAAATCACAAGCAACATTTCGTGACAATAAGGCAATTCGTTCTGGCTTATTAATAACAGGGCAAGGCCAATGCTCAACAACTTTAGAAATAGAAGCTAACAAGCCCATGTTTTGATCAGATTGTGCAATAGCAACAAATAGCACATCATGCTCAGGCAATTGCTCCGGCAAGGGCAAGTCTGGAGTCACATATACTATATCAAGCGCAACGTCAGAGTTTTCTAACAGAAACTCTACCGGAGTATTGGCCATTAAATCTCCTGGCCCCATGATGGTTAGCAATCTTAAGGAAACTTTATCCAAAGCCGATGGTTCTGTATAGATTTGCTGAGCGGCAATAGCTTTAGCTTGCGTCGTTAAGGCAAATTCACGACCTCCACGAAAAAGCAAAATCTTTGATAAATCCATTAATACATAAGCATTAGAATCAATTTCAGAATATTTAATTAATTCCAAGCCTAATGGGCCAAGATCAACACCGGAATGAGCAAGCCTAGTAAGTTTTACTAAACCATTATACGAATACATGCTATTGCTATTGAACATACGAAGTTACCTTGATCATTTATGGGTGTTGTTTTATTAATTTGGCTTACAAACACAACAGCTTTATTTCAGAAATATAGGCAATTGGTGAAAGCTCAGTCACAAAGAATCAAGCAAGCTTGCTTAAAAAAAGACTAAGCCTGATATGTTTAGGCCATCGTATTGATCAAAGTACCTGTGTTTGCTGCAGGGGTCGGTGGTGCTACTGCTGCTGGAGTTTTAATTGCACTAGCATCAGAATCAGCATGATGATGCCTACCACCTGTTTGCATTGCTGATAATGCCGCTTGAGCAGCTTGCACATCCCCCGCTTGTAATGCTTGACCAATTTTAGATAAAGCACTATTGGGATCAGCACTAATACCTTTCGGTGCATTAGCTGACAAAGTACTAAAAGCTTGTTTAGCTGAATCTAAATTACCTGATGATAATGCTTGGCTCAGTTGACTTAAGCTTTGTTTCATTTGTTGCCATGGGCTACTACCACTGGTGGCTTGCGTGGCAGGGGATGAGCCAACACTCATTGCAGAACTTATATTCATAAAAATACTCCAGTAGAAAATTAATTCACTATTTAAATAGACGGTAAATAAATCGCCTGGGCTATAAATAGCAAAGTATCTATCTAGCTAGCTAGATACTCACATCATCAGATATTACCAACAATGACTATCAAAGCTTTAAATATCACTGTAATAGGGCATATCTTGAAATCAGATTATCTCATAACAAATATAATTCAAACCGATAAATAGGCATGAAATATAGGGCATGCATTCTCATTCACCAAGTTCGAAACCATTAAAAAATATTATTAAATTTAGACTAGACAAAAGCAATTCTTTATGATATTTTACCCAAAAATTTTTAGAAGTACTCCGAAATTAGATTGAACCATTGTCTTTCTTTAATTAATTTTTGGAAATCTAGGTAATCACATGAACATTTCAGCCATTAATAATGCTGCGGCAGCACCACCAAACACTAGCATTAATCAAAATATTCAACCGTTATATACCAGCTCTACTAAAGCAACTGAATCATCTAGCAACACTAATAGCACACCAAGTTTATCAACTATAGATAGCGCGGTGAAATCGCTTAATAATTATGCTAGCTCAACTGATTCCACTGTGTCTTTCCATATTGACAACAGCTCTGGCAAAGTAGTCATTAAAATCATGGACACCAACAACCTCCAGTTAATCAGCCAAATGCCTAGCCAACAAGCTTTAATTATGGCTCAAACCTTAAGTAATAACCCTACCAATCCAGCAACAGGCGTTATCTTACAAGCCCAAGCTTAAAATCACTCCTTTTTACCCAGTAAACACTATATTTAATAGCGTTTACTTGGCTATTGCTTTCTAACTCCCCCCATTTTTTAAGCTTAATGTCTCTAACACAGGAGATATTAGCCTTTTCCTCAACAAATTAACCACATTAAAATCCATTATAATATTTTATACGTTAATTCTACCAATACTTGGCGCAGAATATATACTTAAAGCCCTGTTAAAATAGCAACAGACTCATCACAAATCCAAACTACTTTTGCTGCTCACCTAACAATTACAATAAAGTGTTAAGGAAAACCAATGCATAAATTTATCAACAATAGCCGCACAACAAATTATAGAGCGTGACCATGCTAAGCAATCAACAAACACTTGCCGCCTATGAAAATATATTGTTTTTTACTCAAAAAATGCTTGAGGCCGCGAAAAAAAATGACAATCAACAAATGCAATACTTAGAAGATAGAATTGATTATCAAATCAGAAGTATAAAAAACGAAGGTGGGCTTGCAAAATTATCTGGCGAACTACGCAATCAAAAAATACAACTATTACACTGTATCTTAGATAATGACAAAGCAATTAAAGACATTACCGATCCTTGGCTAAATGAACTATCTGCACTCATTCATACTATGAACAGACCAGAAACAAAGGAATCAGCAAGCTTTAAAACTCGCTAAAGACCATGGTTTCCAATATAAACCTGACCAGCAATTCACCAATAACGGCACCCAGCCCAATAAACAATACTGCGGCCACAGGTGCGCCTAGCCAAGATGGCGTAATTAAGCTGGATCAGATCGAAATCGGCAAAGCTATACAAGCTCAAGTTCTTTCATTACTCAATAATGGCAATAGCGTAGTCAGTCTTCAAAATGGTGCACAAATCAGCAATCTACAAATGCGGCTACCAGCAGGTTTTAAGGTAGGCGACCAACTTCAATTAACTTTATTATCACTTAATGATGGCAAACCTAGCTTTTCAATTAGCACATTAAGCTCTGCAGAAACCGTAAATCTAAGCAGCACCGCCCAACTATTAGATAAGCTAGCCTCAAGCAATAATCAAAAAGCCCAAATCAATGGCAGCTCACCGTTATTAACATCAACTAAAGAATTAGAGCCTGCCCATTTAGCCACACAATTAGGCGAGTCCATTGAAAAAAGCGGGGTTTTTTATGAATCTCACTTACAACAATGGAGTGAAGGGAATAGAAATTTAGATCAAATTAGACAGGAACCACAAAACCATAGCGCTACACCTGCCGATACAGCCAACAATCTAATACCACAACAACTAGACACTTTAGAAAATAAACGCTTGTCTTGGCAAGGTGAATTATATCCAGGTCAACCCATGCAGTTAGATATTGTTAAAGAAGACAACCAAGAAAATCAATCATCCTCCACAACACAACAAGAATCTGATGCAGTTTGGCAAACATCACTCAAGCTTCAGCTGCCTAACTTAGGACAAGTACACGTTAAAATACGCCTACAAGGTGATCATACTCAATTGAGCGTTAACGTTAATGACTCAGCAGCTGCCGCATCAGTTAAATCTGCAACCGATAGTTTGACCCAATCTCTTGCTGCTAGCGGAACGGCCTTAGATCAAATAACAGTGCAAATTGATGACAAAACCTAATCAACCCAATAAGATGCGCAACGCAGTAGCCTTGGCCTACCAAGCAAATGGCAGAGCACCTAAAGTAGTTGCTACGGGCAAAGGTTTAATCGCAGAGCAAATCATCGAACTAGCTAAGCAAAATGGTGTTTTTGTGCACGAATCGAAGGAGATGGTTGCTTTGCTAATGAATGTGGAATTGGATCAAGAAATACCCAGTAATCTATATCGACTAGTAGCAGATCTTTTAGCTTGGCTATATAAAATTGAAGCAGCAACACCACCAAAATTTAAATAAAAACAACCTTTGTCATATAGACATATTCATAATGTCGTTATAAGCAACGACTAATTTATTACGCACTTGAATTGACGCTTGCATGGCAATGCCTGATTTTTGTGAAGCAATCATAACATCTGATAAATTTACCGAATCATCACCCAAAGAAAAACGCTCACTTAAATTCTGCGAGGTCTTTTCCAAGCTATTGACTTGATCGAGATGACTTTTGAATATCTGAGAAAAATCCACAGCTCCCTGGGTAGGCTCAAGATTATTCACCCCTGGTAACTGAGGAGATTGGACGCTAGGCACAGCACCACGAATCTGCGCAAGCATAGTATCTAATTGACTTTTATCGACTGAAACCATAATCAAACCCTTACTCAAACTTTTGGACGTTAATAATGTAACATGCAAAGCAATCATCAAGGCTCTAATAAGCGGGGTAATTTAGGCTTATTTCTAGCCTTCATTTACAATATTATCAATGATAATATCCTCTTTAATAGTGCATAATAGCCTAATCATTCAATTCCTGTTCATTTAAGCATGGCAACTGCCCCTGAAGAATCATCCAGCGGATTCAACAATTTTTTGCAAAGCCCCCTAGGTAGCAACCTAGCTTTAGGCGCTGGCATAGCTTTAGTCGCGAGTATTATGATAGCGGTTTGGATGTGGGGACAAAAACCCGACTATCGAATATTACTATCTAATTTTACTGATAAAGATGGCGGATCAATCATTGCTGCATTACAACAAATGAATGTTCCTTATCAGTACTCTGAAGGTGGAACAGCCATTTTAGTGCCTGCCGAACGCGTTCATGATGCCCGACTAAAGTTAGCTGCTCAAGGCTTACCAAAAGCAGGTAATGCCGGTTTTGAATTAATGGAAAACCAAAAATTAGGTGTTTCTCAATTTTTAGAGCAAGCAAACTTTCAACACGCTTTAGAAGGTGAATTGGCACGATCAATCAATTCTATATCTGTAGTCGCATCATCCAGAGTACATTTAGCAATACCTAAACCAACTGTATTTGTTCGTGAAATACAAAAACCGACTGCCTCAGTATTGCTCAACCTTCATCCTGGCAGAGTATTAGAACCTCAACAAGTTCGTGCTATAGTTCACTTGGTATCTAGCAGCGTGCCTGACCTACCCGCTCAAAATGTGACAGTGGTTGATGAAAACGGCAATTTATTATCAGATCAAGCAGATAATGGCCACAACAATAAACTAGACCCTAATCAGCTAAAATATATTCAAGAAATTCAAGAAGGCATAGTTCGCCGCATTGAATCAATATTAACACCTATGGTAGGTGCTGAAAATGTTCGAGCTGAAGCCTCAGCTGAAATTGACTTTTCTCATACTGAACAGGCTGCTGAAAAATATACACCTAATAACAAACCAGAAAACACAGCTAAACGTAGCGAACATCTCAATGAGTCAAAAAGCACTGAAGGTGGTGGCGATAGCAGTAAACCAGGCGGCGTCCCCGGAGCTAGCTCCAACCAACCAGGACAACAAAAATCAGGTTCTGAAAGTGCGGGCGCTTCAAGTTCACAAAAAGACGATACCATTAATTACGAGCTAGACAAAACCGTTCGTTATGTCCAAGAGCCAATGGGTAACATTAAACGTTTAACGGTTGCGGTACTAGTAAACAATAAAACTGAAATAGGCACTGATGGCAAAGCGACTACAAGACCACTAACAGATGCTGAAAAAGAACAAATAACCGGTCTAGTCAAAGATGCAATGGGCTTTAATAAGGATCGAGGTGATTCATTGAATGTTGCCAATGCAGTCTTCACTATTCCAGCTAAAGAAATTATTCCTGAAGAACCCATCTGGAAGCCTTATGCAAATATAGAAACTGCAAAAAGCGTAGGCGAATATTTATTAACTCTAATTGCTATTTTATATTTATTCTTTAAGTTTTTAAGACCTATGCTTAGAAAGGTCATAAACCCTAATGGAGAAAAATCTGTTGAACAACAACCACCCCAACCCAAAATAGCTGAACCTATTCCTGATGAGCCGCCTCCTCCACCACCTAAAAGAAAAGGTGAAGACGCTTCTATAGATGACGCTAAAGAATTAGCAATCGAGAATCCACGTTTGGTCGCACATGTTGTTAAAAATTGGGTAAATGAATGAGTGATGAAGGTTTACAAAAAGCCGCTGTATTAATGTTTGCCTTAGGCGAAGACGCAGCAGCGCAAGTCATGAAATTTTTAGAGCCTAGAGAGGTACAGAAACTTGGCTTATTAATGTCAACGATGACATCGGTATCAACTGATTCTTTGAGTGGCGTATTAAATGAACTTAGGTCGGAAGCTTCAAAAAACAAAACATTTAACGTTGACTCTCAAGACTATATTAGCGGCGTTCTTAACAAAGCCTTAGGTGATGATAAAGCCAGTAACTTATTAAACAGAATTTTAACCAAAAGCGATTCAACTGGCATAGACAACCTTAAATGGATGGATGCTAAAGCCGTTGCCAATCTAATTTACAATGAACACCCTCAAATTATCGCAACTATATTACTGCATCTACCTGCATTACAAGCGAGTGAAATCTTAACTGAATTCACCGAAAGAACGCGCATAGACGTGTTATTAAGAATTACCACTTTAGACGGCATACAACCCCTTATACTGAATGACCTTAACGAAGTATTAACCAATCTTTTAACAGGTAACGATAGTTTAAGAAAGAAACCACTCGGTGGAATTAAGGCTGCCGCCTCAATCATGAACTTCTTGAATACAGATATTGAATCTGTAGCCATGAGCAAGATTAAAGACTTCGACGAAAGTATCGCGGAACAAATTAATGAAGAAATGTTTGTCTTTGATAACATTGTTGATATAGCTGACCGCGATATTCAAGCCATACTTTTGGAGATTCCTTCGGAAGGCTTAATTATTGCTTTAAAAGGCGCCAAAGAAGAGATAAAAAATAAAATACTTAAAAACATGTCGGGGCGTGCTGCAGAAATGATGCTCGAAGACCTAAACTCCAAAGGACCTGTCCGTCTATCAGAAGTTGAAAAACAGCAAAAAGAAATATTAATCATTATTCGTCGCTTAGCGGATGAAGGCCAAATAACAATTTCATCTGGAGGCGATGATGACTTCGTCTAATCCTGAAATGGAAACTGCTTATGAACGCTGGGAAATTGGCGCTTTAAGCAAGGATTTTAAAACTAAAAGCGAAGCCTCATCCTATAAATCTAAATTGCATCAAGAAATGATGCAAGCTCGTGAAGAAGGATATCAAGCTGGCTTAGAGGAAGGTCGCGCAACTGGCCTAGCTGAAGGATTAGAACTTGGCTCAGCTAAAGGTTACGATCAAGCGCTCATTGAAGGACGCGAACAAAATATTTTAAAAAGCCAACAATTTGCTGACTTAATCAATAACTTCGAAATTGAATTACAACAAGCAAAGGAAAATACTGCCCAGCAAATCCTTGAGCTATGCTTAGAAATGAGTCAAGCCATGCTAAAAACAGCTCTTGATGTTCGTCCTGAATTATTAATACCCATTATTACTCAGTCCTTAGAAGATCTACCTGGCGTACAATTTCCTGCCACTTTACATTTAAATCCATCAGATATTGAGCTAGTAAAACTAGCCATGGGTGATGATTTAAAAAAAGATGGCTGGCGCATAATCAGTGACAAACACATCGAAGCCGGAGGTTGCCGCCTTGATACAGCAACCAATAAAATTGATGCAACCCTGCCCTCTCGCTGGCAACAACTATTAGACGCATTAGGAAAAACTGGCGAATGGTTAACTTAGTAACGACTCATGCTTGAAGATACCAAAACCAATCATTGGCATGATTTTTTAGCAGAATGCCAGCACAAAGTTAGCGCTACGAACACTTTACCGATTTATGGGCGCGTTACTCGCGTAGCTGGCTTAGTCATGGAGGCGGCAGGACTTAATTTACCCATTGGCTGTCCTTGTTATGTTCCTTTGCCTAGTGGTCATCGACTTGATGTCGAAATAGTAGGATTTGGCAATGAGCGCTTATTTTTAATGCCTTTAGGGGATGTTGAAGGTGTCCAGCCAGGAGCCTCAGTTATACCCTCTGTAGAAGAAAAAACCCCACCCCTATTAATGCATCGAGTCGCCAAATCATCTCATGCCATCCATCATGGCAGAAGGCTACCGGTCGGCGATGCTTTATTAGGTCGAGTACTTGATGCAACCGGCCAGCCCCTAGATACACTAGGCCCATTGAAAGATTATGAAACTGCCGCTTTATATGTTCAGGCAGCTAATCCTTTATTAAGAGAACCTATTTCTACGGTATTAGATGTCGGCATTCGCCCTATCAATAGCATATTAACAGTGGGCAAAGGCCAGCGCATGGGCTTATTTGCAGGCTCAGGTGTAGGTAAATCAGTATTATTAGGCATGATGGCTCGCTTTACCGAAGCCGATGTGATTGTCGTCGGCTTAATTGGTGAGCGTGGACGAGAAGTTAAAGAGTTTATTGAACAAATTTTAGGGGAAGATGGTTTAGCGCGTTCGGTAGTCGTGGCGGCACCAGCAGATTTACCGCCATTATTACGTTTACAAGGCGCTGCTTATACAACATTGATAGCTGAACACTTTCGAGATCAAGGTAAAAGTGTCTTATTAATTATGGACTCACTCACTCGCTACGCCATGGCACAACGTGAAATCGCCTTAGCAATTGGTGAGCCACCCGCCACAAAAGGTTATCCACCTTCTGTATTTGCCAAACTGCCTGCTTTAGTTGAGCGGGCTGGCAATGGAGAAGAAGGTGGAGGCTCTATTACTGCATTTTATACCGTCTTAACAGAAGGTGATGACCAACAAGACCCCATTGCTGACTCGGCCAGAGCTATTCTTGATGGCCATATCGTATTAAATCGTATCTTGGCAGAAGCAGGACATTATCCCGCTATTGATATAGAACAATCTATAAGCCGCGCTATGCATAACATTACTACCAGCGAACATCAAAAAACTGCAAGACGCTTAAAACAATTAATGTCTAGCTATCAACGTAATAAAGATTTAATCAATGTAGGTGCTTACAACTCAGGAAGTGACCCATTATTAGATGAAGCCATCTTGAAACATCATGAAATTGAACGGTTTCTACAGCAAACCATACATGAAAGAATAAGCATTGAGCAGAGCTTAGGGGAACTTTCCTCTCTATTCAACTAATTAGCTTTGCTTGCCATGAGTAATAATTAACCATGGCTACTATAAATGCAATCCAAACTCTTATCGACCTAAGCACTCAGCAATCAGAGCTTGAAGCAACGCGCCTAGGACTTGCCAACAAAGCTAGAACTGAAGCGCAAGAAAAACTGTCAATGCTTGAAGATTATCGCAATGAATACGCAGAACGATTACAACAACAACTAGCTCAAGGACTCAGTTCTGGTAGCTACATCAATTTCAAACAGTTCATAGCAACATTAGACCAAACAATAATCCAACAACAACAAATAGTTCAAAATAGTCATCATCGAGTAGAAAAACATCGTGCTGACTGGCAAGAGTCTGAACGTAAACGCCTTTCATATAGTACCTTGACTAAACGTGCCGAAATTGCTCTCCGTCACAAAGAAAACAAACGTGACCAAAAGCAAACCGACGAACATGCCTCACGTGTAAAAATGAGACAATTATGAACGCCATACTAACTCCATCATCATTGCCAGCCAATTCAAATATTAATAAATCTACGTCGAACAATAACAGCAATGGCAACGGCGCGTCATTTGATTCAACTTTACAATCGCAAACAAAAGCTCTAAACCAAAATAATGGCGAGCAGAACGACCACGCACCAAAAACAGTAAAATCAAATGAATTGCTAAGCACGATCTGGTCTAAGCAGGGCAATCAAAACCTAAGCAGCCAAGTAACACCTATATCGTCCAGAATAAAATACTCAAGTTCGTCAGTTTCTGCCGAAACATCTGATCCGGCCATAACAACCGATACTAGCGCTGAATTACCAACAATCCCTTCTCAAGATTTGCTAGCTATGATCTGGGCCATGCAGACTAATACGAGTGCACCCCCAGCAACTTATATTCCGACAGCTCAAGACATTATCGATGCTACTATTACTGCTGCTGTAACTAATGATGCAAATGCGGCTGACAACACCGCCTTATTATTAGCCAGTAGCGAGCTAAGCCAAGCAATGCTTACCGACACACCTGAGCCAAATTTAACGTCATCACAAGCATCCTCTATTAATAGCCCTACCCCAATGTCAGCAACAGTTCCAAGTTATTCGATTGCACCATCCGTAAGTCAATCAGGTTGGGATACTGCGATAAGTCAACGCGTAGTATGGATGGCTAGTCAAAACATACAATCTGCAACATTAAACATTAATCCTGAACATTTAGGTCCACTACAAATTCAAATACAGTTAGATAACAATCAACAAGCTAATGTGCAATTTTTTAGTGCACAACCTGAAGTTAGATTAGCTCTGCAAAACTCTATACCCATGTTGAGTCAAATGCTTGAGCAAACAGGCATACAATTAGGACAAAGTGATGTTAGCTCCCAAAGCTCCGGCTCAAATCCACAACAGCAAAAAAGCAATTTTAATACTTTAGTTAATGAGCAAATTAAGCTAGACTCCACAAGCACAACAGTTACCAGCACAACATCCATTAATAATGGCAATGGCTTACTTAATATTTACGCATAACCCCGCCTTTTTATTTTAACCCATTAAATTTTTACCATGTCTGAAAAACCAAAAGCAGAAACAGAACCTACCGAAAAAAAATCTAAAAGTTCGTTAATAATAATTATTTTATTAACACTGATTCTCTTAGGAGGCGCAGGAGCAGCTTATTTCTTTCTTACTAAGCCAGCAGTACCAGCTGCGGCAGCTCATACCGGCGAGGCAGCTCCAGAAGCTGAAGCCGAAGCTGAAGAAAAACATGAAGAAGGTGCCCCCCCTGTATTCATAGATATGGAACCCTATACTGTCAATTTGCAGCCTGAAGGCCAATTTCTTCAAGCTTCATTCAATTTGCAAGTGAAAGACGAAAAAGTTGCTGAAGAAATAAAATTGTACATGCCTCAAATTCGTAGTCGCCTATTATTACTGTTATCAGCTAAAACAGCGGAAGAACTTTCCAAACAAGAAGGGAAAACAGCCTTAATCACCGAAATGGAAGAAGCCATTGAAAAGCCTTTTTCTAAAGGAGCTAAACCAGTAAAAATTGATAACGTTTTTATTACGTCGTTCGTTATTCAATAAACTAAAATTATGGATGATAAATTCCTTTCACAGGATGAAATTAATGCACTACTACAAGGTGTAACAGGCGAAACCCAAGACAGTAAGCCTACAATAGATTCATCAGAAGTTGTCGTTTATAACTTAGCGACTCAAGAGCGCATAGTTCGTGGGCGCATGCCTTCTCTTGAATTAATTAATGAGCGTTTTGCTCGTCTGTTACGCATTGGCTTGTACAATTTATTAAGACGCAACCCTGAAATTTCGATCAACCCTATTCGAAATACAAAATACAGTGAGTTTTTACGGCATTTAGTCGTACCTACCAACCTTAACTTAGTAAAAGTTCCACCACTAAAAGGTTCAGGTATGATCGTAATAGATCCGCACTTGGTATTTTTATTAGTGGATAATTTGTTTGGTGGAGATGGTCGTTTTCAAACGCGTGTTGAAGGTAGAGATTTTTCTAGTATTGAACAACGCATCATTCAAAGAGCCTTGGCTATTATTTTTGAATGCTTAGATAAAGCTTGGGAGTTGATATATCCGGTTAATTTTGAATTTATCCGCTCGGAGATGAATACTCAATTTGCTAATATTGCCACCCCCAATGAAGTCGTAGTCACGACAACCTTTCGAATTGATCTAGGTAGTATAGGTGGCGATCTGCATATCTGCTTACCCTATAGTATGATAGAGCCCATCAAAGACATACTACGTAGTAGTTTACATAGTGAATCTATTAGTCATGACCAGCGCTGGGCACAATTACTTAAACACCAAATACAAGATGCTGAAGTTGATGCAGTCGCAGATTTATGTAAAATTGAAACCACTCTCCGTAAAGTACTTAACATGAAAGCTGGAGATATTATTCCCTTTGACATGCCTGAAACTATCGATGTTAATGTTGACTACTTGCCCATTTTGAAATGTAGTTATGGCAAATTAAATGGCCAATATGCTTTACAGGTCGAAAATATAATAAATTTAACCTCAGAAATACCTACATGGGAATGAAACTTAATAAGTCAATAAATAGTTAAAGCAGTTAAAATGCCACACCTTACCTAACCCGACATAAAAGCAAATAATTAATAACACTAGGAATAAAGCATGAGTGAACTAGATTTAGGTGAAGATGATTGGGCTGCTGCGTTATCTGAACAAGCTGAGGCAGAAAGCACATCAAGTAATGAATCTATCAATACCGATAGTTTCGATGTAAAAAACACTGATGTTTTTAAAGACTTAAGCAAAAACCATAATGAAAATGCCACCAATACTGACATCGAGTTCATTTTAGATATTCCAGTACAACTCACAGTAGAATTGGGCCGCACTAAAATTACTATAAAAAACCTCGTTCAACTTACCCAAGGTTCGGTTATTGAACTTAATGGCTTAGCAGGTGAACCTCTGGATGTATTAGTCAATGGCTGCTTAATTGCCCATGGTGAAGTGGTAGTGGTAAATGACAAGTTTGGTATTCGCCTGATTGATATTGCAAATCCAGCAGAAAGACTACAACGGATCAATAAATGACCCTAGAGTTTATACAAACCCTTGCGCCATTGGCCTTAGTCTTATCTTTAATAGCCGGTGCAGCTTGGTTACTTAAGCGCTTAAACCAACCTAGATCAGACAAAGCTTCTCTCATGACAGTACTTGCTTCGCTTTCAGTCGGACCTAGAGAACGCGTAGTACTTCTCGAAGTAGCTGGTCAATGGCTAGTTCTAGGTGTTACCTCGGGACAAATAAATAGCTTATTAAATCTGCCGGCTCAAACTTTAGCAAAACCTGACCAACCTAATTTGGAGAAAACAAATTTTGCGCAATCTTGGTTAGAGCGTTATCGGCAGACTAGTTCATGATAATTTCTAAAACAACCCTTAGACAATGCTGGCGAGCTAGTTTTCTTGCAGCCCTAGGCTTAATAATTCCACTAGGCGTTGAAGCTGCATTACCGGCTTTTGTAAATGCCACACCCGCAGCGGATGGTGGACAGGCTTACAGTCTTAATTTAGAACTGCTCATACTTTTAACATCGCTAACTTTTTTACCAGCGGTGGTACTCATGATGACCAGTTTTACACGCATCATTATCGTATTGTCTCTATTTAGAATGGCTATAGGCACTCAAAGCACACCACCCAATCAAGTCTTAGTAGGCTTAGCTTTATTTTTAACCCTATTCGTTATGGGGCCAGTACTCGATCAAATTTATACCGAAGCCTATCTACCCCTATCAGAAAACAAAATCACCATGATGGTTGCCATGGATAAAGGCAGTGAACCCCTTAAAGCCTTTATGCTCAGACAAACTCGTCAAGCTGATTTAGCTATGTTTGTAAAAATGTCTAATACCGCACCCTTACAAACTAAAGAAGATGTGCCTTTTAGAGTATTAGTGCCCGCTTTTGTAACCAGTGAACTTAAAACGGCTTTTCAAATTGGCTTCGCTATCTTTATTCCCTTTATTATTATCGACATGGTGGTAGCGAGTGTACTGATGGCTATGGGTATGATGATGGTATCTCCGGCCATAGTTTCTTTGCCTTTTAAAATTATGTTATTTGTCCTAGTAGATGGCTGGCAACTATTATTAGGTTCACTAGGTAGTAGTTTTGGATAAGCCTTTATGACCCCCGAATCAATCATGAGCATGGGACATCAGGCCATACTGGTCACCTTAATGGTTGCCGCTCCCATGCTGTTAGTCGCCTTAGTGATTGGTTTAGTAGTGAGTATTTTTCAAGCAGCCACCCAAATCAACGAAGCCACCTTATCTTTTATACCTAAATTAATTGGTATTTTTGCTACCTTGGTGCTTGCCGGGCCTTGGATGTTAACCGTATTAACAGACTACCTGCGCTCGGTATTAACCAACATACCCAACCTAGTTGGTTAAATGGCTGAATTTACCACGGCACAATTATTTTCTTTAGTCAGCGCATTTTTTTGGCCACTGGTTCGTGTCTTAGGTTTATTTAGCAGCGGTCCATTTTTCAGCCATCGCAGTATTCCAATACGAATTCGAGTAGGCTTAGGCGTTGCCATCACCTTTTTAATAGCCCCCACCCTAGCGCCTTTCCCAATAACAGATCCAATATCATGGATGGGCTTGCTTGTTTTGACCCAACAATTTCTCATCGGCGTTGCCATTGGTTTTATCATGCGCCTTATTTTTTCTGGCGTTGAATTATCAGGAGAGCTGATCGGCATGACCATGGGCTTTGGTTTTGCTTCATTTTTCAACCCACAATCTGGTGGTCAATCTTCTGCTATTAATCAGCTATTATCTCTATTGACCATGTTAATTTTTATCGCAACCGATTTACATTTACAGTTACTTGAATCTTTGGTGGAAAGTTTCAACAGTTTACCCATAGGAATGAATACTCTTGGTAAAAACAGCTTTCAACAACTCGCGTTTTTAGGGAAAAACATTTTCAGCATCAGTATTCAATTATCATTACCCATCATAGCAGCTTTATTAATGACTAATATGGCCTTGGGTGTGCTCACTAAAGCTGCCCCTCAACTTAACCTCTTTGGCATAGGCTTTCCTATTACCATGTTGGTTGGATTTTTAATGATAGACTTATTACTGCCTTATTGGTCGATGCCTTTATATGTAAATTTACAACAAGGCATCAATATGATCCGAACACTTCTGCAAGCTACAATTTAACTTATTAATTACCCTTCATAAAACTCACGAGTTCGCAGTTTATACCTCCACATTCCACATGAGCTGCAAGAATGACACTGCTTTTTACTTGTGTTGATGTCGATCGAAATGTAGGGCTTCCCTGACGGACTGGGTTTGTATATTAAGGCATCGTTATTGTCTCCCTGCTCAGATTGCTGGGATTCCGCTGTCGAGACTGTGAAAGTATTATGACTTTAGCTTCCCCCTTTGTAAAAGGGGGATCGAGGGG
>CAIZMK010000279.1 GCA_903934035.1 uncultured Methylococcaceae bacterium | reverse complement strand
TGAAAGTCCCATGTTATAGGGCTTATTTTATAAGGGCGTATGCAATACGCCCCTACGATCTTCACCACAATGTTCTCGTTCTAGCGTGGGAATGCTAACCATTATTTTTGTAGATACCTGTGCCGTTAAGGATAGGAAAAAAGCGTGCCCCTACAAATGCTTAACTCTAACTGGAGTAACAGTTCTCAATTAGCCTTTTAACGCCCGTTGCCGCCTAGCTTCTTTAGGGTCATTATGCAAGGGCCTATAAATCTCGACTCTGTCACCTGTTTTTAATAACGTATCTAATTTACAAGCAATGCCAAAAATACCGACATTGAGTGTGGCTTGGTCAATGTTTGGGTAATGCTCGAATACCTTCGAAGCTTCGATGGCTTGCTCTACTGTACCGCCATTAGGTAAGGATACGCTGAATATGCTTTGCTGTTCAGGTAAGGCATAGGCCACTTCAACTGAGATGAGTTCTTCAGCCATAGACTTGTTTGGCGCGTTGGGTAAAGGAGGCGACCATGGTGTTACAAATTTGGTTAAAAACTGCACCAAAAGCCAAGTTTGCTAGTTTACCTGGCATATCAAATTCTAAATCTAGGGAGATTTTGCAGGCATCTTCACGCAAGGGTGTAAAAATCCATACCCCGTCTAAATGAGAAAAAGGACCATTTAACAAAGTAATAGTCATTTTACTACCTTGCTCAATTTGGTTTCTGGTCGAGAAGGCTTTTTTAAAGCCGCCTTTAGCAATGAGTAATTCCGCTTCAATAATATCGCCCTCAGTTTTAAGGATGCGACTGCCACCGCACCAAGGCAAAAACTCTGGATAGGCGTCGATGTCGCTCACTAAATCAAACATTTGTTGGGCAGAAAACTTAACTAAGGCGCTTTTTTGGACTAGCGTCATTTACAACACTCCGACCACATGTAGAAATACTAAGAACACAGCTGATGGTGCTACATAGCGTACCAATATTAACCAAATTTGGTAAGCTTGAGCATTGGGCATATTAAGTTCTTGTTCGCTATGTTGTTGCTTCATAATCCAACCAGCAAATACGGCAATGCAAAAGCCGCCTATTGGCAGCATTAAATTAGCGGTTAAATAATCTAATAACTGAAATAGCGTCCTGTCGAAAATTTTAAAATTAGACCAGATGTTAAAAGAGAAGATAGTGGCTATACCCAGTAACCAAGCAGCTAAACCCGACCATGCACAGGCTTTTTCGCGGCTAATGTTTTTATTTTCAACTAACCAAGCAACCGCGGGTTCAATTAAGGAAATAGAAGAGGTGAGGGCGGCTATGCTAAGCATAACAAAAAATAAAATACCCACTAACCAGCCGCCGGTCATATTGCCAAAGGCAATCGGTAAGGTTTGAAAGATAAGTCCAGGTCCCGTATCAGGATGTAAGTTATTAGCAAAGACGATAGGAAAAATGGCAATGCCCGCTAATAAAGCGACTAGGGTATCTGCTCCGGCAATGATAAACGCGGTTTGAGCAATAGATACGTTTTTAGGTAAATAAGAGCCATAGACCATGATGGCGCCCATGCCTAAGCTGAGAGTGAAGAAGGCGTGACCCATTGCAGTTAATACCGCTGTGCTGGTTAGTTTGCTAAAGTCAGGTACAAACAAAAAGTTTAAACCCTTAAAGTAGCTATCGGTGGTCATGGCGTAACCGACTAGCAATAGCATTATTACAAATAGTGCGGGCATCAGCCATTGCACCGCTTTTTCTAAGCCGTTATTAACGCCACGAACTACAATGAGTAAAGTTGCCGCCATGAACAAGGAATGCCAAAAAATCATTTGGATGGGGCTGGCGACAAAGTGATCAAACAGTGTTTTGATCGCAGCGCCATCGGCATTCATAAAGCTACCGAAAAAAGCTTTAGAGATATAAGCAGTCGCCCATCCAGCAATTACGCTGTAATACGATAGTATTAATAGACCAGCTATCACCCCCATCCAACCTAAATAATGCCAGTTATGATCTGCTTCTGCTTCTTTGGTCAGTATTTCCATGGTTTCAATAGGATTGCGCTGACTACGTCGACCTAGCATGGTTTCTGCAATCATAATAGGTATTCCTATTAGCAAAACACAGCCTAGATAAACGAGCACGAAGGCCCCGCCACCATTTTCTCCAGTAATATAAGGAAACTTCCAGATATTACCTAATCCAACAGCAGAACCGGTGGCTGCGAGTATAAAAGTGAAACGTGATGACCATGCACCATGAGCTGATTTTGTTATTTCTGTCATTTTGAGCGCCTATTAAATACTCACCTTATTAATAATATCGAGTAAAATAGCAAAATAATTCCTTTACGTCAGTTTAAAAATCGAAAATTCTACTTACTATGGCCGATAAGAAGTCCAAAAAAAACGCAAATCAGCAAAATGCAAGCATTGCTGTCAATCGCCAAGCCAAACATGAATACTTTATTGAAGAGCGCTTTGAAGCAGGAATTGTTTTAGAAGGCTGGGAAGTTAAAAGCCTACGAGAAGGTCGTGTTCAGCTTAAAGAAAGTTATGTGGTATTAAAGCGTGGCGAGGCGTGGTTATCAGGTGCGCATATTTCTGCCCTGTTGTCAGCTTCTACCCATATCAAACCTGATTCGATTCGTCATAAAAAATTATTACTTAATCGTCATGAGCTTAATAAGTTGATAGGTTCTGTGGAGCGTAAAGGTTATACCTTGATTCCGTTATCGATGTATTGGAAGAATGGTCGGGCTAAATTAGAGATTGGTTTAGCTAAAGGGAAACAATTGCACGACAAGCGAGCGGCTTCTAAAGACCAAGATTGGCAGCGCGAAAAAGCCCGTATTATGAAGAAAGCTTAATTCATCAATCTATTATAATCATGAACTCAAATCCAAATTTACTTTGCGCTGAACATAGCGTTTTAATAGTTGTTGATATACAAGCTAAGTTGCTTTCTGCAATGCCTAATGAAGAAGCTAGGTTGATGGTTGCAAATACGCTGGCGTTGCTCGAAGCGAGTACCTTAATGTCTGTGCCTGTTTTAGTGACTGAGCAATATCCAAAAGGCCTAGGCGCTACCGATGCGAGTT
Organism: uncultured Methylococcaceae bacterium; assembly: GCA_903934035.1. GTDB lineage: Bacteria > Pseudomonadota > Gammaproteobacteria > Methylococcales > Methylomonadaceae > Methylobacter_C. The sequence goes on along the minus strand of CAIZMK010000279.1, from coordinate 164 downwards.
TGCTTAATAAATTGCCGCTAACAACTCAAATGTTTGAGAAAACCGGATTTTCTTGTTGCTTGGCGGAAGGCTTTTCAGAAGCGTTAGCACAGTTTGGTCGTAAACAAGTGATTTTAGTGGGTATGGAAACGCATGTTTGTATCTTGCAATCAGCATTCGAATTA
>CAIZMK010000278.1 GCA_903934035.1 uncultured Methylococcaceae bacterium | reverse complement strand
TTCGGTATTAAGTCATATTTAGGTAATAAACCAACTCTCTTAAATGCATCAAGTAATACTAATTTTATATTTGAAGTGAAAGGTTTAAATATTTTACATATTGATGAAGTTAATTCAATTACTACAAGAAGTAAGCTTAAAGATCGCATAGAGCGTATTCATGAATTGAATGGAAAATTGATATTCATTAAAGCTGAGAGAGATTCAATGACATACAACTTAAACATGGTTGACTCAATAATTCCAGAACTTATATCTAAAATGTTAATCGAATTCTATATTAATAGAACCTCTAGTATAAATAAAAATCTTAATGCCTTATATGAAAAAAATGAGCTTAAAAATTTTAAAAATGAAGATCTATTGTCGATTGAGGTTAAATTAAAAAGGTTGCTAGTTGCAATATTATTAGGCCTTTTTTCTGGACAAAAATGGGATGGAAAATACACTGCTAATGGCGCTATTTTTATCAAAGATAACGGTGAGCAAGTCGGATTTCATATTATTGAAATAAATGAATTAGAGTCATATTTATTCGAAAACATTAAATTTGATACTCCGTCAACAAGTCGACATAGATTTGGAAGTTTGATAGCCGAAAATGATGGAAAAATTTATTTTAAATTGAATTTACAACTAAGATTCTAACAATATGTTTATCGGGGTGTTACCACAATTACTTTGATTATGTCAGGGCTTAGAGCATTTAGATTTCAACTTACTAACGCTTCAGAATTATTGCTTGCAAATAATTGGGATGATTTATCAAAGCGTTATAGGGTGTTGAGTTAGTGCTTACCAGATTATGTCTGATTATTCTGTATTGACAATAGGTAGCATTTACGTTTACATTGAACTAAATAAAATTTTCTCTGGTGCTAAATTACCTGACTACCATAACTTTCGATACCTTAAAATTTGTTCGCACACCAAAAGCTGCGGGAGAACCCGAAAATCAGGCCGAAGCGTTTTCAGAGGCATTTAAAGATGCCCAAAGTGATGCTGAGCTTGCGACAAAATATGATCTGAAAGAACTTGAGCTACGTCTTGAGGCTAAAATTAACGAAGTAAAATATGACATGATCAAATGGATAGCTGGTATGTTGATAGCTCAGGCAGTTCTAGTCGCTGCGTTAGTAAAGTTGCTTTGAGAACAGTCAGTTCAGTGTATCTAAGGATTTAAAAACCTAATCAATATCCGTTTCTCGATAACCCTGACTCACCCACATAAATAAAATCGCTGTTATCAGCATTAAACCAGTAAAAAACCAATAGTAATCAGCGCCGGCTAGTTTGCTGCTGCCATCGACATTATGGATGAAGAAATTGACAGCGCTGGTCAACAGATTTCCTAGGGCTACCGATAGAAAATAAAAGGCCATCACAAAAGACTTCATGGTGGCGGGTGCTTGGGTGTATGAAAACTCTAGGCAAGTAATAGATACCATGACTTCGGCAGAGGTTAATAATACATAGGCTAATAGTTGCCAGAGTATAGATGGACTGATGCCGGCGTCTAATTGCATTTGTATAATACTAGGGATAGCAAAAGCAATTACGGTGATGAATAAGCCTAGTTGCATTTTTCTGATGGCTGTTAAAACAAAGCAGCGATTAAGCAAGGGATAAACCAGATAGGTAAATAATGGTACTAGCAGCATTATCAGTAGGGGATTAGCGGCTTGAATTTGTGATGGCAGTAGTTCTCCGCCCCAGAGCATTCGATCCATCTTTTGTGCTTGAATTATCCATGAAGAACCCGTTTGATCAAACAAAGCCCAAAATATGCTAAAGAAAGCATAAATAGAGCCTAGCTTAGCTAAACGTTTTAGTCCGATTTGACTGCACATTTCTTTTATAAACTTTATGCCGGCTGGTGGTTTGTGGATGTAGTGATGACGTCCTGACCAAAGTAAAACGGTAGCCAGCAACATGAGTAAGCCTGGAACGGCAAAAGCGACAGCAGGGCCTGAATGGTCGAGTAACCATGGAATTATTAACATGGCGGCAAAGGCACCTAAATTAATAGCGATATAAAACCAGCTATACACCTTAGACATTAAGTGTTGGTTGCTAGGATTAAATTGATCACCTATTTGTGCGGATACGCAGGGTTTTATGCCGCCTGAGCCTATAGCGATAAGGCTTTGTCCTAGTAATAAGCCCATGCGGGTATTATCTAAGGCCAAAGTAAAGTGACCCAAACAATAGATCAGCGATAACAACATAATAGTGCGGTATTTGCCCAATAAGCCATCGGCTAATAAGGCACCGAATAAGGGCATAAAATAAACAGCAGAGACAAATAAATGAAAGTAGCCTTGAGCTTCATTTTCAGACATGACCGCAAGTTGACCTGATGTATCGACTAGATATTGGGTCATATAAACAATGAGGATGGCTCGCATACCATAATAGCTAAAGCGTTCGGCAGCTTCATTGCCTACGATATAGGGTATGCCGCTAGGTAGCTTGTTTGATAGTTCAGAGTCTAATTTATAGTCGCTCATATTGATGCGGGTGATATTGTAAAAACTTATTATAAGGCAATCGGTTAAGATGTTAGGTAATACCTGTGCCTCACTGCCTACATTTAAGATTGAAGTTTAGAAGAAGACCATGCTAGCTTGGCGCGTGTTGGCGTTTTCGGCACAATATCGCTACCTATGCCGGAAACGCTTTACTCGCTGCGCTCGAAAAGTCTTATTCCGGCCTACGGTTCATCAAATATTACTATAGTTTAAGATTCTTTGGTTGCTGTTGAGCTGAGGCGTTATAATTTACGTCCTTTTTAAAAATAAATTAAATAAATCATGTCTAGTAATATTGTGTCTTTGAATCACGCTAGTTTTATAGTAAGCAATACAGAAGCTTCGTTAGTATTTTACCGTGATATTTTGGGTTTGCAGCAAGTTGATCGACCTGATTTGGGTTTCCCGGGTGCTTGGTTGCAATTAGGTACACAACAAATTCATTTATTGGAATTAAATAACCCTGATCCTATTACTGGGCGTCCCGTTCATGGGGGGCGTGATCGTCATATTGCCTTAAATGCCTTGTCATTGACGCCGATACAAGAGGCTTTAACTAAAGCGGATATTACTTACACGATGAGTATCTCAGGGCGTAGAGCCATGTTTTTTCGAGATTTCGATGGCAATACCATAGAAATTATTGAATTACCTAATTAGTTTGCTTGCTAGCATTGAGTTCCCCCTCTTTAGAAAATAGGTATCTAACAAATAATTGTTAGCATTCCCACGCAAGAACGATAACATTGTGGTGAAGATCGTAGGGGCGTATTGCATACGCCCTTATAAAATAAGCCCTATAAAATGGGACTTTCAATGTTGGGCGTATGCAATACGCCCCTACGGTGTTTTTATCGTTTCCACGCCGATAAGAAACTTGTGTAGATACCTATACTCTTTAGCAAAGAGGGGAATAAAAAGAATACTTTCACAGTCTCCACAGCTAATACCAACTTATCAATGTACAGTCGGTTGTTTCTCTTGATAATGCCATAGAGGCAAGGCGAGAACCAATAAGCTAGCAAACAAAAGTAGTAATTGTTGATTGCTAAAAGTATAAATTAGCGCAGTCCAAAGTCTTTCACCTAAGCTAGGATAGCTTTCAATAAAATCATGTCCAGTCATAAATGCGACAGTTTCACCTATGCTAATAGCAGGTATCATAAGGATCAGTGCATAGGCACAATTTCTTAATGGCAAGCGAATTACGGCAGCTGTGATCAATAATGACCAGCCCATGAGTTGACTGTAATGTGTGGTTTCCATGAAAGCTTCATAGATCCTATCGGTTAAAAAGGGATAGGCTTGTTCATAGTTAGAGCCGTTCATAACCACGACAGTTTCGAGTGCAATGACAAAAATCCCCGTCATTGTTAATAAGAAACTAGCTGATTTAAGCCATTGAGTAGGTAGGAATTGATTGCCGAATAAATCATTAATTTCTGGTGCTAGTGACAAGTTATGATCTTTGACCCAATGACGAATTAATTTAAAGCCTAATAATCCAGCCACTGGTATATAAGTCACAGGGTAAGGAATACTTAAATAGCGACCGCTTAATGCGAGTCCTTGGGAGCGATATAAGGCAATAGCAACGAAAGCGAGCATTAAATAATGTATCCAGATGCCTGTTTTTGTACTGATTTTATGTCTTAACATGGACAATGTATGCTGAAGTATTAATGCCGCTAATAGCGCACTTAAGCCACTGATAAATAATGCATGTAGTCGTTCTATAAGATTGTAACTGCTATACCAATGTCCACTGAGCTGATTGACCAATAAGGCGCTGAGTAGTTGAGTAAAACCTAGAAACATTAATAAGCGTAAGGGCGTAAGTGACACTAGCTTTTTTACTTGTGAGCTTATAAGCAGTAGTGTTATCAAACCTGCATAGAACAACTGTTGTAGCCAAAGTGGATTTTCTGTTACTGCACCCGTTAAGGGGAATACTCGCTGACGGTCTGCCGAATAAAGTCCCCAATTAGCGCCCACCACGCCTTCAAGTTTACTTTTCCAGGGCTGATTAAAAGCTTCAACGATGTTGTAGTCGAAATGGTTGTTATTGGCTAGTTGTACTAAAGAACGTACATACTTGGCTTCGTTGACGACACTGGGTATGGCCCAGCCACGTTGACGACCGGCACTGGGCCAACCAGATTCGCCTATTAATATCGGTTTATTAGCATAGGTTTGACGGATTCGTTGATAATTTTTATCAACGTGAGCGGCGGTAGTGTCTATGTTTAAGGGCTCGTCTTCCCAATAAGGCAGAATATGTACCGTGAAGAAATCAACTTCCTTGGCAATTTCTGGGTAGCGTAAATAAAAAGACCAAACATCAGCGTAAGAGACAGGTTGTTTAACAGCCTGTTTAACCTGGCGTATATAAGCTAATAATTGCTCAGGTTTTAATTCGCCTCTAAGCAGTACTTCATTACCAACTATTACGCGTTTAATGACATCAGGGTAGTCATTGGCATCTTTGATGAGTTGGGCAATTTCAGCCTGATTGGTTTTATCAGTACTGCCTATCCAAGCGCCTTGTATCATAGTAAGCCCGTATTTACGGGCAAGGCCAGGGACGCTTTGCATGCCATCTAAACTGGCATAGGTGCGTATGCTATGGGTTTGGTCAGCGAGTAGCTTTAAATCTGCATCGATTTGTTCAGTGCTTGGATACACTTTGGTTAAAGGACTTTGTCCTTCTCGAAAAGGCGCGAAAGAAACGCTGCTAATTTTGCCATCAGGCACATCAATGCCAGCGTCTTGTGGCAGATTACTTAACCAGGCTATTAGACCATTAATCGTTAGGATGATTAAAAAAAGCACTAGCAGTCGAGTTATTTTCATGAGTGGGGCAGTAGGGTAGTGATATAAGGTTCCTATCATAACGTATTAAGCTGGAATTTTTGAGTGCCTCAATGAAAAACAGGTGGGTAGAAGGCTAATATATAAGAACTGCTAAATGATAATGCATTGTATGTTGCAAGTCTTGTTACGAGGCTTATGATCTTGTAGGGGCGAATGAATTCGCCCCTACAATAAAATATTGCATCCTCTCCTACTATAATTCTCATAGAGCCAAAGATTTGTTAAATATACGTCTTGTTCTTTTCATCAGCACCATGATTGGTTTTGGGCTACAAAGAATTGATTGTCTAATACGCTAGCAATGTCTTCATAATCGATTCCAGTAAAGAATTTCAGAAATTGTAAGGGAGCAAGGTAGCTAGTGGGACTTAGATTAGCTTGCTAATTTGATAGAAAAATTGAAGAGCTTTTATCTAAACCTACTTTTCCGCTTGTAGCTTCTTTAACTGCTCTGCAACTTTCTGTGCATCTAACGCAGGGTCAACATCGTTATCAATCTGTCTGATGATTAAGGAGGGATCGATAATAAAGGTCCAGCGTTTTGCCATTTTTATAACGGGCATTTTTACACCGTAAGCATCAGTTACTTTTGCGTCTGGATCAGATAATAAATTAAAGGTGAGCTTATGTTCTTGATGAAATTCGAGTAACTTTTGTACTTCATCAGTGCTGACGCCATAAACTTCAGCATTATTATTTCGAATGACCTGAATCGCGTCGCGGAATGCACAAGCTTGTTTTGTACAGCCAGGAGTTCCTGCTTTTGGATAAAAATACAGTACCGTCCAGCCTATATCTTTACGAGCAGCCAAGTTAAACTCCGTGCCATCTTGTGCTTTTAATTGAAATTGTGGGGCTGGTTGACCTATAGTCAAAACATCTGCGTGCACAGCTGTTGCAAAGGGTAACCAAGACAATAAGACTGCCAGTTGTTTTAGGATAGATCTTTTCTTTTGCATGTTTTATCTCTTATAAAAATATTGATGAATCGTTATGCTAACAGCTCTTCCTTAAATAGACTATGTTAAAGAAAAGGTGAATTAATATAGATAATTACCGAAATGTAATCGGCTAACGTAAACTATTAAAGGTGGAGCTTTAGTAGAATCTTTCTAAGCGTTAATTTACTAATAAACGACTTGATCTTATTGCTCAAGGCAATAAGATTGGTAGCTTTCTCAATTGTAAAATCAGAAGGCTCTGATTGCGGCTCAATAATTGACATAAAACATATCTCCTTAAAATAAATAAATTGAATGATTTATTTGTTAAAGCACAAAGTAGACCAATCTGTAACTTATCCATTTATTCATATAGTTGCGGAGAAAAGGCTTTCTTTAACATTAAATAAAACTGTGTGATATGCCACACTTTCTATTTAACAAATAAGGCATATGCCTTATTTGTTAATTGGGCGAGATCTTAATTAATGCCGGATATTTTAGTCTTTAAAATTAATGCTTTACCCACGCTAATCTTCTGTATTATTCTTTGCCCGCCCCACCACCCCTGACCTAAACGCAGTTATAAAAAGCTGCTTTTTACAAAACGCTGTTTATTTGGAATATACCCCGCCCATGACTAACCCTACCCCTGTACTCGAAGCCAAAAAATTAATCGTTCATTACAAACAACATCTTGCTATCGACTCTTTAAATCTGAGCGTGCCTGAAGGCTGTGTTTATGCTTTGTTAGGCGGCAACGGAGCGGGTAAAAGCACAACCATTAGTACTTTTTTAACTTTCAATCGACCGACGAGTGGCCTAGTGTTGATAGAGGGGCTCTCCGCTCATGAGCACTCAGCCTTAGTGCGTGCCAAGATTGCTTATCTACCCGAAAATGTAGCCTTATATGAATTGATGACTGGCGTAGAAAACTTAACGTTTTTCTGCACCTTGGCAGACATTAATATTAGCACTGAGTTAGCCCGTCAGTTATTAACTGATAGTGGTTTGCAAGCAGATGCCCACGTTAAACGCGTGGGCAGTTATTCCAAAGGCATGCGCCAAAAAGTGGGCTTGGCGATTGCCACGGCCAAAAATGCTAAAGCTATGTTGTTAGATGAACCAACCTCAGGACTCGATCCCAGTGCGGCTAATGATTTTGCCGGACGCATTAGGGCTGCAGCCGATTTAGGTATGGCGGTATTAATGGCCACCCATGATTTATTTAATGCTAAACAAGTGGCTGATCGTATCGGCATCATGAAGCAAGGTCGCTTAGTCGAAGAGTTTGATGCCCATACTGTGCAGCATGATGAGTTAGAGCATAAGTATCTGGCTCATGCCCGAGGCTTGGCATGATAAGCGCTATTGTCCACAAAGAATTTGTTTCTACCTTGCGTGATGGCCGCTTATTGATACTGGGCTGTTCATTGCTGGTGATTTTTGTAGGCTTTTTATTATCCTCGACTATGCAGACGCAACAACTACGTGCTGAAAAACTCAGTGTCGGCAGCACTGCTAAACAACAATGGGACACGCAAAGCGTTAAGAGCCCCCATGCGGCAGCCCATTACGGTATTTATGTCTTTAAACCCGATACAGCTGTAGCCGCCTTAGATCCAGGCTTAAGACCTTTTATCGGTCAATCTTTATGGCTAGAGCCGCATAAGCGCAATTTTGAACGCTTTAATCCTAGTGCCGATGAAACACTGGCTCATCGTTTTGGGCAAATGACCACCAGCTTTGTACTCTATGCTTTACTGCCTTTACTGATCGTGGCGCTAACCTTTGACACCATCAGCCAAGAACGTGAACGCGGCACCTTGCGTATGCTGCATAGCTTGGGGCTGAATACCCAAGCTTTAGTGTTTGGTAAATTGCTGGGGCTTCTAGCCGCATTTAGTTTGGTGTTGTCGCCGGCCTTACTACTGGCTTTTTTGCTGCTACAAGAAAGCTTTAACTTAAGCGCTGATGAAGGGCTTCGTCTGGGTTTGTTGTTACTGTCATTTTTGTTGTATTACGCGATATTTGCAGCCCTTGCTATTGCCGCTTCGGCTTACTTTAAAACCAGTCGCGTTACTTTATTCTTTTTATTGGCTTTCTGGCTAGGCTCTGTGTTTATTGGCCCGCGCTTGGGTGCGGTATTGGCGCAAGCGTTATCGCCTAATCCGAGTGCTGAGGTTTTTTGGGCGGCGATTAAACAAGATATCGACCTAGGCCTTAATGGTGAGGGCAATCACGAGCAGCGTAACAAAGCTTTTGAAGCACAATTATTGGCGCAGTATCACGTCAATAGTAAAGACGAATTGCCCGTGGGTTTTGTGTCGTTAAATCGTCAATTTAATGATCATTATTCTAGTCGTGTCCATGCCCTGCATTTTGATCGCTTGCGCGATAACTTCTTAAGGCAACAACATTTAACACTTATCGGCTCTAGCTTAGGCCCAAGCTTAGCTATGCGTTCTTTGTCTATGACCTTAGCCGGTATGGATTTAGCGCATCAGCGTCATTTTGAAGACGCCGCAGAAGAGTATCGCCATTACTTTATTAACCTGACCGAAGACTGGGACAGAGAGCGCAGCCATGGCACTGAGCGCAATGCCAAAGGAGAGAGTGCTGATTGGCGTAGCGTAAAAGATTTTAACTATAGCCCACCCGATAGCCGGTTTGCTTTGCAACAGGCACAGTTAGATCTAGTCGTTTTGACGGCTTGGCTACTCGTAGCACTGTTATTATTGTCCTTATCCGCTAAGAGATTAACTCCATGATGACCTTGATCCCGATAGAATGGCTACGTTTTAGCCGCACCCCCCTTAACTTGTGGGTGCTAGCTTTATTTTTTGTACTGATGACAGTGAGCGCTACTTGGTCTGGCCTAGTCGCACGCGAATATCGGCATACGGAAGCGACACCCGTTAAGATTCACGCAGGGGTTAATCAAGCAGAAATGCATGACGCGCCAAAAGCCCATGAATCAGCTGAAAAAGCCAGCGCTTATGCTTTAGGCTCTAAGGCACAAGCCTTGCACATGCCAGTCTTGGGGGGGTTGGCACTTAATGTTAGTCAATTGGATTTTATAAGCACGACCATTAACGCTTCAATTCGTAATCGCCATACCGATGGCCGCACCAGCGACCCTTTATTTAATCCCTTAATGCACGAATTAGGCTTTTTGGATTTCTCTACCTTATTAGCTTTGTTTACACCGCTGCTTATAATTGCTTTAAGTTATGGTTTGATACAAGAAGATAGAGAAAGTGGCGTTTGGCGCTTAGTCTGTACACAAAGTACAAAACCTTGGATGCTGGTCTTTACGGCTTTGGCAGTGCGCTTTGGCTTAGTGTTAATGCTCATGTTCATAAGTTCAGGCATTACTTTTGCTTTAGATTCAGGCTCTAGCCTTGCGGCATTAGCGCAGTGGCTAATCTTTATTAGTTGTTATGCCTTGCTGTGGTTTGCTATCGCAGGCTTAGCTTTATTGCTACGAATTTCTTCGGGGGCTGCTGCCCTAGTCATGCTAGGGGTTTGGTTAATACTAACCTTTGCCGTACCGGCGGGCTTATCGTTTGCAGCTAATCAACATAGCACAATGCCCTCACGCTTGACTGCTATTATTGATATACGTCATTTCCAAGAACTCAGTAATCAGCAGCGACAAAGTTTGTTAAGCAAGTGGTACACAGATCATCCCGAGATCACGCCACCGACGACAGAATTAGCCCGCGAGATTAGCGCCTTGCCTGCAGGTTTGGAACTAGATAGCCAAATACGACCCTTGATGGTTAGTTTTGATGCGGCGCGTAAAAGCCAGTTTGAGTTCATGGAACGTTGGTCTGCGCTATCACCGGCTTTAGCCATGGTTTTAATGGCCGATCGCTTAGCGGGTTTAGATGCGCCGCGTTATGCCGATTTTATAGCCCAGGTGAATCATTTTGAAGATCAATGGCGAGCACGCTTTGTACCAAGCATTATGGCTAATAGTCCTTGGTCTGCTAATGAATCCGCACCGCTACCAAGCTTTGCCTTTAATGCTCAGCAAGATAACGCAGCCTGTTGGCGCTTATCAGGTATTCAAGCCCTTATCGCGCTGGCTTTTTTGGGCTTATTGTTTGCCTTGCGAAGACAGTTTGCTAAATCATGAGTGGTGATTTAGTTTGTAGTGTGGGTAAACAACTTTATCGTTAACCCACACTACTCGGCATCAATGTTGGGTTAACGATAGAGCCGTTAGTCCAACCTACCGTAATATCTATGCAAATGCTTTGTCCCATGTTAAGTGGCTAGTCTATAAATCCGAGCAATCTTGAAAAACTGGATGGGACAATCAAAGATTGATTTTGTTACAAACTGCATGTTGCTGCAACAGATAGTGTCTATTCGGGCTTTAGCTCAGGACTATCAGCTATCAACGCAGTCTCATTGCCAAGAAGATGACGAGGTTTGACTTGTAACTTGATTTGACGCAATGGGCTATTGACGTTCCCAGTATTGCGTCTTGCCGTATTTAAGCCTCTGAATGGCTCTGTATTTTAATACTTCTAATAGTGCTATAAACTTATCGTCGTATATAAAGACAGGGTCTTCTTTAGCCAACAGCATCTTTTCTATTTTCGCAAGCAACTCTTCATTACTTAATGAGCTCATGAGATTGCTAATACGCTGGCAATATTTTCATAAACGATGATGTTTTTTTTGCTGGAAATAATGTATTCCGCTAACGTTAAAATTGCGCGCCAATTTGCTGGGTCTTTAATGAAGGCAAAGGCTTTTAAAAAGAGTGATACTAATTTTGCTTGGCGTTGCGCTAGAGTCAGCTCAAGGCAATCGATATAGTCGTTAATGGTTGCTATGTCAGAACGACCACCATAAAAATGTAGGGCATCCAGATGAATTAAATTAGGATTGATAGGTTCATCATCTCTCAGGGCTATATAGTTGGCCTCAGACAGCGGCCCTGCTAATAAATTAACGATGTCGGCTTCAAAAGCGACTTGATATTGGAATTCTTGCGCTGGCGTGAAATCACTAATCGCTTTAGCAACTGAAGAAGGCAGGGTATGGATCAAGCGGCCATCTTCTATTTTAGTTAGATAGGCGCTAGCGTTTTCATAAGCTCTGTAAGTACATTCTTTGCCTTTATAAGCGTGATTAATGTAGATTTGAAAATAGATAGGCGGCAATTGTTGTTGTTTGTTTCTAATATGAATAGCGGCGGCGTGACCTGCTTCGTGAAAAGCAACTTGCCTAATAAATTCTGCATCATTGGTGATAGGGGGAATATCAATTAAATGGGATCTTTTCATGATTCGCACCAACAGTATAAAAAAAAGATACGGCCAAGAAACTGACCGTATTAAGAGAGGAAGGAAGGTAACTCTAATCCTATAAGAGCAGGAGCACAGAAGAGTTGCAAGCATTCTAATGACAATCAAAAGTCCTGAAAATGTGGCATATTGCCGCGCGACATTATGCCGCTATAGTTGGCATAGTGTTTGCATTAACTATTAGTTTTGTTTGTTGATAAGTGATTAAAAGCCTTGTTTTTCAATGTTTCTTTAGGTAATAAAGATAAAAAATGTGGCATATGACACAGTCATTAGGTGATATGCCTTACTTTTTAATTAAGGCTGCCAAAGACAACAAACAATAGCTGTGTACTGTTTACAAATTTCTTTATTATCGATGGCAGTTATGACTGGAATCTAAGCAAGTATTTATTTATTGTTTGCCCACTTTTTGCTGATAAAAATGGTGAGCGGTGAGCATTGCTTACCTAGCTTTCCATTTCAGCATAATAAAACCTAAATCAATAGTATGGTGTAGGGTGGTTTCGCGTCAACAAACCGCCAATCATCGCACAACGCCGATGACAGCCAGCCTTTGTAGGGTTGATTGCCTATCGGCGAATCCACCCTACAAATAATCCGCCTTACAGTTTTAGGACTTACGGAATTAAGGACTTATCGTATGCAAACCACTTGCCTTTCCTGCCCTCATTCGATTGTCAATCTTTGATAATCTTTGTATCATTAGGCCTTAAGCACCAAGGAGGCAAAACATGCATGTATCACTGACAGATCAACTTGAAAAAATGGTAAAAGCGAAAGTCGCCAGCGGAATGTATAACAACGCCAGTGAAGTTATTCGAGAATCTTTACGTTTTATGGAAACCCATGAAGCATGGATATACCAGATAAAACTGGATAAACTTAGAAGCGAGGTTAACAAAGGAATAAAACATTTAGATAGAGGTGAAAGCGTCGATGGCCGTGCCTTTTTTGAAGAGCTCGATAAGGAATAATTGTTAATGCAGGGATATAGATTATCAAAAGAAGCACAGGATGATTTACAAAATATTAAGAGCTACACACTGATGACTTGGGGTAATAAGCAAACAAAAGCATACCTTTCTGAAATTAAAAGCGGCTTAGAAAATCTAGTCCTTTCCCCAGAACTTGGTAAGTTTCGAAATGAAATTGATGAGAGAGTACGTAGTTTTAATATTAATCGTCATATTATTTTCTACCGTGTCGGCAAAACAGAAATCGAGGTTGCTCGTATTTTACATTGCCGAATGGACGTAACCAGACATGTTAGTGGCTCTTGGTAGCTATGTAAAACAAGCAGTCAATAAGTGTGGTGGGCAGAAAAACACTGTCCACTTGGCTTTCCATTTCAGCATAATAAAACGTAAATCATAGTATGGCGTAGGGTGATTTAGCGCCAGCAAACCGCCGATGACAGCCAGCCGTTTTGCGGTGGATTGCCTAACGGCGAATCCAACCTACAAATAATGCGCCTTACAGCTTTTTATTTTGTAAGATGTGCAAAAATACATTGTCTACTACTAATGGGAAATACGATTGCTCTGTACTAACCTCATGACTTTAATTTATTTTTAGTCATTAACATTTAATAGACTGTCTTTTAGGTATCGAAATACTTGAAAATAAGCAAAAAAACAGGCAGTTTTACAGCGCCAAATTGGCCTTTATCAGCTGACGATTGTACTTTGATGCGACAAATAGGCAGTTTCGTTTAACTCGAATTGGAATCGCTTGCGCCCAATTAGGATTTGATAGCGATGAGTTGCAACTTTGCTGCGCGCGATTTGCAATTTCAGTCATCACTATTGACAGCGATTGATGACTAATTGCTGAAAAATATTTTTCTCGGCGATAATTGGCTAATCAAAGTGCAATCGGAGCTAAACAAATTAGAAGTTTGTCGCTTAAAACCCGAGAATTTATACCTAAATTACATTCCGCTAAGATAAAGTTGTCCTTAAACTGCGTTAAATTCAATCGTTCTTTGTTAAAACACAGCTTATATCTTGACTTATGTCAGCATAGGAATATAGTTAGCCAGCCTCATAAGATATTCGTTATTATCTAGTTATAAAAATATAAACGTTAAACTTAACCTCTACCTGACTCCCCCGTCGAAAACATGTAATAACTCATGATTTCTGTGTAAATCGTAAGCTTACTATGTGTGCTCTATGAAACTAGCTAAACCATGCCGCACGCTGATAGCCCTGTGTTTTTTCATCTTATTGAGGAGTACCTGTATGCAAGCTAAGCTTATTATTAACTTTGATCAACTAAATGAAGCTGATTTTTTGGCCAAGTCTGGAACTATTGTGACTAGCTTAACGGCCAATATTCATTATCCTGTGCCTTGGATCGTGCAAGTTCCCACGTTAGAGCAATTAACGACAGCCTACACGGATTATGTAGATAGTTATCATGCCGCCATTAATCATGATAGCCTTAAAATAGCCCTGCGTAATAGTGCTAGGCAAGCATTAACTAATCTTTTAAAACGCTTGATTCCTTATCTGGAACTCGTTGCTCAAGGCGATACACATATTTTGGCCACGGCCGGTTATGATCTGCGTAAAGACATCGTTCGTGGAGGTGGTGGCGATATTTTGCCTGCACCTAATGATTTTCGCGTCGCGCATGGTGCAAAAAGTGGCACTTTTGACATTCATATCGCTAAGCTTATAGGCGCAGGTAGTTATGAAGTTCAAATCACAGAATCCGATCCATCCATCGAAGCCAACTGGCGTCACGCGCTGTCATCAACTACTTCAGCTCATATTCTGTTAGAAGGTTTGGTCATTGGGAAAGTCTATTGGGTGCGTGTGCGTGGTATTGGTAGTGCTGGAGCAGGTGTGTGGACTGAGCCAGTAAGTATGGTTGTTGATTGAGGTATTACTTAATTTACAATTTTTTTAGTAGATGCTTTCTGATGTTTGGTTTTTTTGAGGATAAATAGTAGTGATACCTGAAATGTATCACTCAAGTCCGCTTGGAGAGCATAGGTATCTACACAAATAATTGTTAGCATTCCCACGCGCGAACGATAACATTGTGGTGAAGATCGTAGGGGCGTATTGCATACGCCCATTTATTAAAAGTCCAATGTTATAGAGCTTATTTTATAAGGGCGTATGCAATACGCCCCTACTGAGATTTTTATCGTTTCCACGCCGATAAGAAACATGTGTAGATACCTATGGCTTGGAGAGAAGGCGCCACTACTTTAAAATTCTATGCAAATAGTAAAGCAGCAACAAGGGGGAAGTGGGTCTGGGATTAATCATCAAACACAATATTAAAGACTGGGCGAGAGGCTACCTCAAAACGTAACCTCTCAAGCTATTGCAGCTTAGTAATTGAACTTAATTTGTGCTGTATAAGTTCTTTGTGGGAAAGGATGGTATATCCAGTAGTTTTGGCCATTAATATTATCGATACCTGCATTCATAGACCATTGTTTAGTAAATTGGTAATTAACTTTAGTATCTACTACAAAATAAGAGCTAACACCGACATAAGTAAAGTGATTGATATCGCTATTATTATTCTGACCATAGGCAGCACTACTATAGCGACCACTAACAGAAGTTGTTAACTTCGGCAATGGGCTATAGCTTAAGGTAAACGACGATCTCCATGTAGGAACTCTAGATTGCATCATGCCTGTTGTAGGATTTAACGCGCCTGGATTGGTTAGGAGTGCTGTCGCTTTTGCAGCTGCAGATTGTGCATTAAGAGCCGCATCACTGGCTTTATTATCAGTAATAGTAGAGTCAGCCCAAGTGCCGCTGGCGTAAAAATTTAATTTATCAATAAAGACGTCTTTGGCATTACCTGCTAATTCAAGACCAAAGGTATCAGTTTGTCCCATATTGGTAGTATAGGTTGCCACCGTGTTATTAGATAATAATGATGCTTGTGAATAAATAGCATCTTTAACACGCTCTTGGAAAAAGCTTAAGCGCAAGTTGCCTTTAGGTAAGAAATATTCACTTGATACTTCCGAAGACAATACATCTTCAGGCTTTAGATTAGGATTGCCATTAACTAAGGTATTCACCCCGCCGACGGTCGTAGCAGTGGTTTGAAAGAGTTCTGCAGCGGTAGGGTAGCGAAAGGCTTGTCCCATAGAAATACCAAAACGCAATGAATCTTGCGGCGTCCAAGTTAGCTTACCTTTGGGAGAGAAATTGACGGAACTTTTATCAGCTTGGTAAACAGTCGTTAATTTATTGCTAACGACAGAGGAGTTTAAGCCATCAAAGGCATTCCAGTCTTCCAGACGTCCGCCTAGTGTAAAGTTCCATTGTTTAGCAAAATCCCATGTATCTTGAGCCCAATAGGCTTGCGTGCGGGTTTTACCTTCAGAGTCAGAAACTACACTGGTATTGCCGCCGGTTTGCCAATTAAGCGTGTTATAGACTGGATTGACTAGTTGATAAGAATCATTGTGGAAGCCGAAGCTGATTTCATGTACACCGTAAAAATCGCCCGGGCGCCAAATACCTTTAGCATCCGCGGTATTCCAGTTAGAGCCTGTAAGTACTGTAGTTTTACCTAAGCCTCCAGTTGATGAAGCAGCTAAAGCGACAGGGTCTTGAGCGGCAGTGCGCTGAGTGTCGGTGCCTAATTCAACTAAGCTACCGTTAAGTTCCCAATCAAATTTACCACCAGTGTCAGATTTTATGCTCATGCCATGTGACCAAGTGGTTTGGTCTATGAGTGAGGGGGCAAAGGCTGTGCCGAGAGCATAGTCTTTACCATTAATTTTAACGTTGCCGCTAACAACGGAATTACCATTGGCATCTTTTAAAAAGCTTTGTACGCCAGAGTTAGCGGTGTTTTGCCATAATCCTAGTGTATAAGCCGCGCGTAGGGTGGGCGTAATGTCATAAGCTAATTTCCATTTAAAATTATCCTGTTCAGTACGGTTTAAACTACCTGCTCCATAAACATCCATAGCAGCACCATAAGGGTTTGCGCTTCTTACTGCGCCAGTCACTGGAACCGCTCCAGATAATGATGCTGTTTGTGTGGCTGGAGTGCCAGTCATAAAGCTAATTGGCATGCTATCACTAAGTAAGTGACTGTAATCAAAGCGGAATGATAGGTCTTTGTATTTATCTCCAGCATACATGGCGTATTTTTGACTATAAGCCGTGCCCTGACTGTTATAGACAGTATAGTCTGAGATGCTGCCTTGAGTATCCGCACCAAATTCGAATTTGGTCGGCATTTTGGTCGTTATATTAAGTACGCCCCCCATAGAATTCCCAGCATAAGCGGCTGAGTAGGGTCCATATAAAAAATCGACTCTATCAATTTCACTAGGTGATACGGTGTTCCAGCGCGGTGAGCCAGTATTACCATTATTATTGCCAAGAAAAGTAGATAGCAAGACGCCATCGGCATAAATCATGGTGCGGGCACTAGAACTAGTGCCGGTAGTTCTAGTTGCTAACGGTGCATTGGTATCGCCAACATAGCGTCTACGTACCATTAAACTGGGCATGTATTTAACGGAATCTTCAGTGGTTGTCATATTGACATCCTGTTCTAATTCCTTAGCTGTTATGCTGGCTGTCGTGTTTGGCAGCTTGAACTTTTGTTGTTCAGTTTTAATTTTAGGCTTGATAGCCGTATCAGCTTCCCCCTTAACATCAACGGTAGGCAGTACTTGATCAGCGTTGGGTTTCGATGTACTCGCTGTGTTTTTATCTTTTGTGCCGGCAGCTTTTTTGCTAGTTGTTGCTTTGTCATCCTTAGGTACTGCTGAAGTTTCGGTATCAGCCATGGCAATCGGAGTTGCTAGCATTAGCAGGCAAATTAAAGCACAGCGTGGATTTAGAGGAAAAGGAGGTTTAATTTGATTCATAGTGTCTCTTAGGGTCTTGTTATTTATGAATGAGTTAGCCTTACGATTATCGTGTTGCTAGTTCTCATTATTAATGCCTTCAAGATAAAGCATTAATAGCTATGGGATATCTTTATGGCAGGTTTGTGTTGTTGTGCCAATGATATCTGTGTTCTATATATGCGATAATCGTGCCAATCTTATCATTCTATGAATAATAGGGTCTTTAGAGCTTTCATGAGCTAGGTGAGAAAAAAAGTGAGGCATATGCCACACTTAGTGCGTTAAATAACACAGTTTAATTAAAGGTGGCTAAGTTGAAGTGAGATGGTTTTGATTGGAAGTTTAGTTTGTTGCTTTTGTTATTATCCAAACTCCTGTATTAAGATCACACTATTATCTATTCTATGGATGAACTATAACATTGTGGTGAAGATTGTAGGGGCGTATTGCATACGCCCTTAAAAACTAAACCTATAACATTGAAGTTTCGATAAATGGGCGTATTGCATACGCCCCTACGATGATAGTTAGCATTTGCACACGCTTCTCGTGGGCATGATTCGTACAAGTAGATGTCGATCGTAATTTAGAGATAGGTCGCGACCTGTTCCTGTGGTGTGTAGTTACCGATAATGCGAACTTATTTGTGTTAGATTACTAGGCGAGTATCAAGCGCTGGGTATGGTTGATGGATTAATTCAGTGAGAGTTTATCAAACGATAGGTAGCATCATTATAGAGTCGAAATGATTTCGATAGATGCGTTTGCTTTTGGCACGAATCACAGCGCGCCGATTTGACCTAATTCGACAATGATTAACGTTTCATTGAATTGTCGATAGGGTCATGTTCTTTGGTTTTTAGTAAATGAGCATCCCCAAATAACTTGTAAATAGACTTACAACCTTCACAGCAAAAATTCTTTTTTATGTCCCTATCATCTATTTTAAATCCAGCAATTTTTACTTCTAAACCACAGTAATCACAATATTCCAATTAATTTACCTATTAAATAATAACGTCAAATTAATGCCATTCAAAGTAGAAGTGACTAATAAGCTTATTTATTATAATAAATATGTTCTAATTTACAAAATATAAAAAACTAAGATTAATGTTTTGTTTAGCAATTAGAAACCAAAGCGGAATCAGTGTGTGTATGGCTAGATTAATTGTCTTATAGTTTCTTACATTGAAATAATATGCTGCAATCACTTTAGATATTTGTACTTTGTTTGCACATTTTTTTTTACATTATATACTTGCTCGTCCATAATTTTTTAGATTATAGCTAAGGTTGTTTAGAGTATGAGTAGGAGGTTAGTAATCATATCTTTTTTAATGACATTATTTTTATTAAATGGATGTTCTTATTTTTTTCATAAAGATCCCGTGCTTGAACAATCAGCGTCTCTACCCTCTGTACCTAATCAAATAGAAAAAAAAGTGCCGCTGGAATCTTGCGAAGTTCAGTGTTCTAAAAGTGGTGGAATAAAGAAAAAGTTTTGTCTTAAAAAATGTGAGATCAAAAAGAAGAGAGCAGAACGAAATGCCTTAAGAGAATTATGTGAATCTAAAAAAATGGCTTGGTGGTTAAGATTGATTTATTGGAATTGGAATAAAGACAGTTATAGTGGAGAGTGTGCTGACTTTTGAAAGGGGTTGGCTAGTATCAATGTAGTCGTAGGCCGGAATAAGACCACCTAAACGAAGCGCAGGTGGCGTTTCCGGCACTCGTGGTTGCCTATGCCGGAAACACTTTCCTCGCTTACGCTCGAAAAGCCTTCACTGGCCTACAATTATAATGATTACACTTGCATCGTTCCAGTATTAGCTTACTGATAACCCTGTGGATTTTTAGTTTGCCAGTTCCAAGTATCGTTTACCATATCATCTAAATCTTTTTCTACTTTCCAGTTAAGTTCTTCTAAGGCTAGCGCTGGATTCGCAAAACATTCTGCTAGATCGCCTGCTCTACGTGGAGACATTTGATAAGGTATATTTTTACCAGTAACACGCTCAAAAGCCTCGATGATTTCTAAAACACTATAGCCTTTGCCTGCTCCTAAGTTATAAGCTTTGCAAGCACCCTCTGCAAAATGTTCACTGTTGAGCGCAGTTATGGCTTTAATATGTCCTTGGACTAAATCAACCACATGAATATAGTCTCTAATGCCTGTACCATCGGGAGTTGGATAATCGTTGCCAAACACCGATAATTGAGGCAGTTTACCAATAGCAACCTGGGCAACATAGGGCATCAAGTTATTAGGAATGCCGTTAGGGTCTTCACCGATCATTCCGCTATCATGAGCGCCTATCGGATTAAAGTAGCGTAATAAGGCAATTTTCCAAGGTTTCTCTGTTTTATTAAGCTTATCCGCCGCTGATAAGTCTCGCAATATATCTTCTATCATCGCTTTAGAGCGACCATAAGGATTGATGGCACCTAAAGGAAAATGCTCTGAATATTGAGGGCTATCCGATTCGCCATAAACCGTAGCCGATGAACTAAAAACCAATTGTTTGACATTAGCCTCACTCATTACCTCAGTCAATACTAAAGTCCCGTAAACATTGTTTTCATAATACAAGTGCGGGAGTGCGCAAGACTCACCAACGGCTTTTAAACCTGCAAAATGTATAACAGTATCGGGTGCTTCTTTTGCAAAAATATCTTTGAGCGCTTGTTTATCTCGGATGTCTGCTTGATAAAAATTCAGTGTTTTACCAGCAATCTGTTGTACGCGTGTTAAAGACTCTACTTTACTATTTGCTAAATTATCAACCACAACGACCTTAAAGCCTGCTTGTAATAATTCAAGGCAAGCATGACTGCCTATATAGCCTGCGCCACCGGTTATTAAAACAGTCTGATTGTTCATGAGCTAGACTCCTTAGGACGCTATTTTAAGTTTTAATAAATGTACGCGTCGATTATCGGCACGTATGACTTCAAAGCGTAATTTGTCAACGACTAGACTTTCACCTTTTGTTGGCATGTGTTCGAGTTGATTTACCAAAAAGCCACCAATAGTATCGTATTCATCAGTCGCTAATTGGGTAGCAAAATGTTCATCAAACTCATCGATGGGCATTAAAGCTTTAATGACAAATTCATTGGCGTTACGTTGAAAAACATAACCCTCGTCGTCATGATCATCGTGTTCGTCTTCGATTTCACCGACGATTTCTTCTAACACATCTTCAATGGTGACTAGGCCGGCAGCTTGTCCATATTCATCAACAACGATGGCCATGTGATTGCCTTTAGTACGTAGTTCTTGTAGCAAGACGTTTAAGCGTTTACTTTCTGGCACGAAACAGACGGGGCGCATGAGTTCTTTAACGGTCATGGTTTTATTTTGCAAGACATGAGCCAGTAAATCTTTAGCAAGTAAAACGCCAACGACTTTACTGCGATCGCCGTCAATAACAGGATAGCGAGAATGACAAAATTCAATCACTAAAGGGAATATAGTCTCTAATTCTGCTTCTTGTGGCAGTACGACCATTTGTACGCGAGGGATCATAATATCTCTTACGCGCATTTGTGATACTTGTAAAACGCCTTCCATCATAGATAAGGCATCAGTATCTAACAGTTTGTTTTCGCGAGCTTCTCGTAATATACCTAGAAGATCATCCAAATCATGTGGCTCCCCAGAAAATAGATGGCTAATTTTTTCTACCCAGCGTTTTCGGGGGGCGCTACTACTCGGAGGTTGATCGTCGCTCATGCGTTATTATCCTGTTGGTAAGGGTTGGTTATTGATAAGGATTCTAAAATACTTATTTCTTTATTTTCCATCAACTCGGCTTCGTCTTCTTCAATATGATCATAGCCTAATAAATGTAAAACACCGTGGATGATAATATGCGCCCAATGATCAACCAAGACTTTTTGTTGCTCCAGGGCTTCTTTTTCTAAAATAGGTGCGCAAATCACTAAGTCACCTAGTAAGTCCAATTCAATACCTTCGGGTATTTCAACGGGAAAACTGAGTATATTAGTGGGGCCTTTTTTATGGCGATATTGCTCATTGAGTTCAGTGCTTTCTTGCTCATCAACTATTCGTATGACTATTTCAGTATCGGTAGGATGATCTTTAAGTGCTGCATCAATCCAGTGTTGTATTGGTTGTTCATCAGGGATATTGCTAGCCTGATAAATATTTTGAATCTCAATGTAATTCATGATTTATTTTGCTGTTGCTCATAGTTTTCATAGGCAGTGACTATGCGCTGAACTAAAGGATGTCTGACTACATCTTTAGTGTTAAAAAAAGTATAGCTAATACCTTCGACGTCTTTTAAAACGCTTAGCACATGTCTTAAGCCGGACATTTTTTCTGAAGGCAAGTCGATTTGAGTTATATCGCCAGTCACAACAGCGGTAGAGCCAAAGCCTACTCGAGTTAGAAACATTTTAATTTGTTCGGTGGTGGTGTTTTGTGCTTCATCTAAAATAATGAACGCGTCACTTAAGGTTCGGCCTCGCATAAATGCGAGGGGAGCGACTTCAATGATGCCTTTTTCCATCATTTTTTCGACGCGTTCAAAGCCTAGCATTTCGTATAAGGCATCGTAGAGTGGTCGTAAATAAGGGTCGACTTTTTGCGCCATATCGCCGGGTAAAAAACCTAGCTTTTCACCGGCCTCTACAGCAGGTCGCACGAGTATGATTTTTCTGACTTGTTCGTTTTGTAAGGCTTCAATAGCACATGCAACCGCTAAATAGGTTTTACCCGTTCCTGCTGGTCCAACACCAAAGTTAATGTCATGACTGAGAATTTTCTTTAAATAGTCTTGTTGATTAACGCCTCTACCTTTAATGAGGCCAAATTTAGTTTTGATGGTTACTTGAGCTTGTTCCGTAACTTCATTGACTGTTGTTGAGTTTGTTAATAAATCAGCGATCGATGATTCCTGCATGGCTAAGTGTATCAATTCGGCACTTAGCTGTTCGCTTTCAGTATTAGCAAATAAATTCTGCATTAGTAAACATGCGGATTGTACCGAGCTTTCACTGCCAGTCACTTTGAATTGATTGCCTCGATTAGCAATCTCAACCTGTAATCTTGTTTCAATTTGCCGTAAATGGCTGTCAAGTTGCCCACAAAAGTTTGACAGCCTGTCGTTATCAACGGGAAGAAGAATAAGATCTTGTGAAATTAAGGACATGGTCAGTTTGGAATACTAATTTTAGCGACAGTGTCTTCGACCATACGACCACGTAAGGAATTGGGTAGCGATTCGTTAATATAAACATCAACAAACTGACCCGCTAAGCGTGGATGACCAATAAAGTTAACCACACGGTTATTTTCAGTTCTACCTTGCATTTGCAGCGTATTCTTTTTGGATTGACCTTCAACTAAAACTGTTTGTACCGTGCCTATCATGTTCTCAGAAATTGCGTTGGCCATTTCGTTAATGCGTTGTTGAAAACGCTCTAAGCGCTGTTTTTTAACTTCAGCAGGAACATTGTCTGGTAAATCAGCGGCAGGTGTTCCAGGTCTTGCGCTATAGACAAAGCTGAATGATAAATCAAAACCGATTTCGGTTGCAAACGCTAAAGTTTCTTCAAACTCCTCGTCAGTTTCACCTGGAAAACCGATAATAAAGTCTGATGACAAACAAATGTTAGGGCGGACTAAGCGTAGTTTACGAATAATTTCTCGATAATCTTCGCGGGTATGTCCGCGCTTCATCATTTTTAAAATATGATCACTGCCGCTTTGTACGGGTAAATGCAAATGATCAACCAATTGAGGAATTTCAGCAAAGGCTTCAATTAGGCTGTCAGTGAATTCCATCGGATGAGAGGTCGTGAAACGCAATCTATCAATGCCTTCAATGGCGGCAACATAATGCAGTAACAAAGAAAAATCAGCGATGTCGCCATCATCCATCAAGCCGCGATAGGCATTAACATTTTGACCTAATAAATTGATTTCTCGCACACCTTGCTTAGCCAAGATAGTGATTTCGGCAACCACATCATTAAGCGGACGGCTAATTTCTTCACCTCGCGTATAAGGCACAACGCAGAAAGTACAATATTTGCTACAGCCCTCCATGATTGAAACAAAAGCTTTAGGGCCTTCTGCTCGAGGTTCGGGCAAAGAGTCAAACTTTTCAATTTCAGGGAAGGAGATGTCAACTACAGGTTTATGTTGCTTGCGAACTTCATCGAGTAATTGTGGTAAACGATGCAAAGTTTGCGGGCCAAATACCATATCAACAAACGGTGCGCGTTTTTGAATGGCAGCGCCTTCTTGACTAGCCACGCAGCCGCCTACACCGATAATAACGTCAGGGCGTTTGTCTTTGATTTTTCGCCATTTACCCAGCGCTGAGAATACTTTTTCTTGAGCTTTTTCGCGTATGGAGCAGGTGTTAAGTAATAAAACATCGGCTAATTTTGGGTCATCGATTAATTCGAAACCATGCGAAGCTTGAAGTACATCGCGCATTTTATCAGAGTCGTATTCATTCATCTGACAACCATTGGTTTGAATATAAAGTTTTTGTGTCATAACTTTTTTGGGGTACTCATTTTAATTAACTGGTTTATTAAGTCTATGTAGACTTGCTGTGAAACAAAACATAGTGATCTTAAATAACAGTTATGCTTAATTTATGGCGTGCATTATAACCTGAACATTGAATAAACTAGCAATATGCTTATGTATTGGCAAGGCAAGGTTATGAAAGAAAGCATGTGCTTCATCATTTAAGGGGTTATCAACTTAAGCCGCTCATGGTTCGACTGGGCTCACCACGACCGGTTTACCTTATACTGTACCGTCTTAAGTTGGTAGCCATTCAAAGTATAGTGTTGTTTAATTTTAATTTTGAGCGTGCAGGCTTTATTGATTTACGTAATTCCTCAAAAAACACAATAGATGCTGCAACTGCAAAGGCCATTAACCAATCGCTCATTGACAGTGCTGTGGTATGAAACAGTATTTGTGCGGGCAGCCAATGTATAACCACGATTTGTAATAGGACTACTAAACTAATTGATAAGCAGAGTATTTTATTGGCAAAGAGGTCTCGATTAAAGATGCTGCTTTTTTCAGATCGTGCATTAAAAGCATTAAAGATTTGAAACAATACAAAGGTAGTAAAGGCGAGAGATGTAGCATGAAGATGATCACTCGTTTGTAAACCATAGTTTAAAACGCCCAAAGTTCCTATCGCCATGACCATTCCATAGCTCAATAAATTAGTTAAGCGCGGCCAAGAAAGTATGCGTGCATTATGATTTCGGGGAGCTTCCAACATGCTCTCTTTTTGTGCGGGGTCTACGCCCAGAGAAAGGGCAGGTGGACCATCCATGATAATGTTAATCCAAAGTAGTTGTATTGCAGTAAAGGGGATAGGCAGTCCCAATAAAGGTGCTAAAGCGACTGTGAGGATTGCTCCGATATTAGTTGAAAGTTGAAATCGAACAAACTTAACGATATTACTATAAACATTTCGGCCTTCTTTAACGGCCAAGACGATAGTTGTGAAATTATCATCCGTTAATATGATCGTGGCTGCATCCTGAGCGACATTGCTACCTGATAAGCCCATAGCAATGCCGATATCGGCTATTTTTAAGGCAGGCGCATCGTTAACGCCGTCACCTGTCATAGCAACGATATGATGATTTGCTTTTAGTGCTTTTATAATACGTACTTTCTGTTCAGGTGCGATGCGAGCGAACACATCTATACTATTAATACATGCAGATAATGCGTCATCAGCAAGACCAGCGAGCGTATCACCCTCAATGACATTGCCTATTAAACCCAATTCTTTTGCTATCGCTACGGCCGTTGTTTTTTGATCGCCAGTAATCATTTTGACGGCAATACCTGCTTGCTGACATTGCTTGATTGCTGCTTTTACTTCAGTTCTGGGTGGATCCATTAGACCTATTAAAGCGATAAAGTTAAGATTATTAATATAACTAAATAAATCGCTATCTATTTTAAACGTAGCAGAGGGCAATGTCGTTTCTGCGAGGCCGAGAACTCGATAACCGGCACTAGCGATAAGTTCATTTTGAGCCAGAAAAGCTTTATTAACGTCCTGATGGACATTGATAGAGTTTTGACAAAGTTTGAGTATTACTTCGGGTGCGCCTTTAATAAAAACTTTGATTTCATCATTTTTCTGATGAAAGGTGGCCATGAATTTATGTTTAGCATCAAAAGGAATTTCTGCGAGTCTGGGTAATTGATCAGTTACTTGTTTTTGGTCGATACCGCCTTTAGCTGCAAGTACCAACAAGGCGGCTTCCATGGGATCGCCTATGAATTGATCATTTTGTATGTGGCTGTTGTTACAGAGCACTAGCGGTATCAGTAGCTTAGAAAAATGTTCTACTGAACAATCAGGTGAAATTTTACCGATGAGCTCGTAACCCTTTCCACTGACGTTATAGTGCTGATTATTATAAAAAAAGCTACGTACTGTCATTTGGTTAACCGTTAAAGTGCCGGTCTTGTCGCTACAGATAACGGTCGTACAGCCTAGAGTTTCAACAGACGCTAATCGTTTAACGATGGCACGTTGTCTAGCCATGCGGTGCATACCTAAGGCCAGTGTGACTGTTACAACAGCTGGTAATCCTTCGGGTATCGCAGCTACGGCTAGGGCAATAGTATTGATGGCATTAATAATCAGTGCTTCTCCACGCATTAATGCACTAAAAAATAATAGGACAATTATAGCTAGCGCACACACAGCGATGCGTTTTCCTAGATTATCTAACTGCAATTGTAATGGTGTGGCTACCTCTTGGCTTTGCGTTAGTAAGTTGGCAAGCTTGCCTATTTCAGTATTCATCCCTGTGGCTGTGACTATCATTTCTCCATGCCCATGAGTGACTGAGTTGTTCATATAAAGCATGTTGCATCGTTCTACGAGTACTAAAGATGGTTCAAGAATCATGTCTTGTTTGGTAATAGGCGCTGATTCGCCTGTCAACGACGATTCATCAACCTCTAAGGCTTGTGCGAACAGGATGCGGCCATCCGCAGGTATTTTTCTACCCGCTTCGAGGATAACAATATCTCCAACTACTAATTGCTCAGCTAATAATTCGATTGCTTGTCCATTACGACGAACTATCGCTTGTAAAGGCAGCATTTTTTTTAGAGCGCACAAAGACTTTTCAGCTTGAAATTCCTGATAAAATCCCAGCAAAGCGTTAATAATGACAACGACTAAAATCACAAGACCGTCTTTTAAGTCACCTATAGTGGTTGCTAATATGGCCGCTGCCAACAATACAAGAATAAGGACACCTTTGAATTGGGATAGTAATAAATGCAATGCGGAGCGCTGAGCTATTTCAGTAAGACTATTAGCTCCACTTTGATTTAAGCGTTTTTGCGCCTCTTCTGTACTTAAACCCAGACCATAATCTGAATCTAATTCGGCAATGACCCTTTCTGTCGAAAGTGTGTGCCAGATGGGTTGAGAGTATTCATGTTCAGATAATTCTATTTGCTGTAGTTTTAGCCAAGTTTGCCAAACAGAGAGCAGTACTGCCAGAATCACTGGCCCTAAAAATAGCCCAACAGCTCCGAAAGTTGATAAGCCTCCAAGCACGCCGAATAATACGATGGGGAAAGGTACTCGACCAGCACCGCTAATAACTAATGGACGCACCACATTGTCTATGGTGCTAACAGCTAGAAATCCCCAAAGTAATAAACCAATACCAGACCAGAATTGATTAGAGACGATTAGTATTATGCTTAAAGGCAGCCATATCAATGTCGCTCCCATAGGAATAATGGCCAGGAAGGCTGTTATCAGTCCAAATAATAAGGGTGCCTTGATACCCGCTACCGCATAACCTATTCCTGCTAGTAAACCTTGACTAAGTGCTGCAAGAACTAGGCCGTAAACTACTGCGCGAGTAGTGGCTCCAGCAGTTTCTAGGTAAACATGTTGATATGAGCCTAAAAAACTAATGATGCCTTGCTGCAATTGCTTAATAATATTAAGTCCATCTCGAAAACAAAAAAATACCGTGACTAAAATAACACCCAACTTCATGATATTTCGACCAATACTGCCAAGCAATTGCGTAAATTCTCCCAGCCATTGTCCTACCCAGTTAGTGAGTTGGTCGCTGATTTCAGCTTGGTTATCAATGAGTTGATCAATAAGATCTTGTAACTGTCGCCCTAGCCATGGAATTTGGCTTATAGGTTTCGGTAGGTGATAGGCATTGTTAGTAAAGTTAATTGATAGGCTTTGGTAAGCAATTTTAGTTTCATTTTGTAATAAGGAACCTAAGCAGTAGAGGCTTAACGAAATGACGATAGTTATTAGGCCTGTCATTACACTAGCACTTAAGGTATTTCTATTATTAAGTTGATGCCTTAACCTTTGGTAAGCAGGCCACATTACATAAGCAATAATGATGGCCCAGGTCAGTGGTATCAATAGCTCATTAAGTACCTTATAACTCAACAATAAAAGACCTGTTAGTAAAGTGTAAGGAATTAAATTGCCTATCTTTTTAACTAAAACATTATTCATCATTATGACCTATCGATGTATTAACAAATTGATGGTTAGGTTGGCGGTAAGGGTAATAAGAACCTTTACACAACTCTATATTTTTGGTCACTGCCAACAGTTAATGAATTGTGAACTTATTGTAGGCCGGAATAAGGCTTTACGAGCGTCAGCGAGAAAAGCGTTTCCGGCATTGGTACATTTTACACAGTAAGGACAGGTCACGACCTGTCCCTACATTACGATCGACATCTACTTATAGTTATTAGGGTAGTTTCATTTTTAGAAATCAAACCACAATACCTTTATAATGTTGGGTATAACCGCTTTCTTAGTCGCTTTGTTGAGTGCATAGCCTTCGATAACTGCTATGAATCAGATATTAACCCAGTTTATTGATGTGGTTAAACTTAAGAAAACTCATCTCGTAATAATATAGTAACTGCTAGCGATGATAATGAATCAACACATAACCACCAGAAGTATTATGAAATCTACTCAGAACAATTCCCCATTATTAAAAGTACTAGCTGTCTTTTTTATATTTAGCCAACTGATCGCTTGTTCAGGTCCAAGTATACAAAAGCTTGAAGGCGCGGCTCAAGGTACGACTTATCATATCAGTTATTGGTCAAAAACTTCGATAGATAACGCAGCAGTTGCCAGTGCTGTTAAAAATGAACTAGATGTCATTGATAAAGCCCTTTCAAACTATCGTCCAGACTCAGTTATTGAAGTCTTTAATAGCACTGAAAATACAGATAGCCAGGAAGTGGGGGCTGAAATTGTAAAGCTGGTTCGTATCGCTCAAACAGTCTCTGTAGCATCTAAAGGTTGTTACGATTTAACCATGAAGCCGCTGTTTGATTTATGGGGTTTTCGTGGTGAGGCTCCTGCTATGCCTGACGAAGCATCGATACAAAAGTTGCAGGCGCGTATTGGTATGGCGAAACTCGATATCATTGATGATAGTCATTTACGCAAGCAGCAAGCAGATTTAAAAGTCGATTTATCATCTATTGCCCAAGGCTATAGCGTCGGTAAAATTAGTCAAGTATTAGAAGAGCAGGGCATTACTGATTATTTAGTGGAAATTGGTGGTGAATTGCAGACTCGGGGTTATAAACCTGATCAGCAAGCTTGGCGTATCGCCTTAGAAAGACCCTTGCCTGGTGATATGCACATGCAAAAAAGAATCACCATGCCTAAGGAGTCCCAGATGGCGGTGATGACTTCCGGTACTTATAATCATTATTTTGATTATCAAGGTCAGCGTTATAGCCACATCTTAGATGCACGTAATGGCCGGCCAATTACTCATGACTTAGTATCAGTCACCGTTATTCATGAAGACCCTACTATTGCTGATGCTTGGGATACCGCTTTATTGTGTTTGGGTCAAAAAGAAGGTCTGCAAGCCGCTAATGTCGCTCATATCCCTGCTTTATTTATTCAACAGCAGGGCTCTGAACTTATCGAATCTAAAAGTGATGCGCTGAATACTTTAGATAAAATTACTATTGAATGAGAGTTGGGAAGGTAGGAAGACTGTGAAAGTTTCCCCCTCTTTAGCAAAGAGGGGCTAGGGGAGATTTGGTCTATTAAAAATAATCATTAAATTTTAGTAGCCCATAACACAAAAAATCCCCCTCAGTCCCCCTTTTACAAAGGGGGAAGCTAAAATCATAATACTTTCACAGTCTCTAGGGTATAAGCGCTAACTTGAGACGGGGTACCGTGAAAGGCTTGACCTTATCCTGTACCTAAAGTTGGCAGCCTCCTTTAGCCCCTCTCAACAAAGAGCTGGGTTGAATTATTAAAATAATGGAAGACATAAATGACGTTTAAGAACAAAAGCAATAATCTATTTTCAATTTGGGGCGCTTGGGTGTTAAAGCATCCTTTTTCAGTATTAATAATCGTTGCAGTATTAACCGTATTGGCAGGGCAATATGCAGGTAGTCACTTAAGTATCGATACCGATACTCAAGATATGGTCGCCCCTAATGCGCCTTTTCAACAAAATAGACGTCATTATGAAAAAGCCTTTGCTCAGGATTTACATACCTTGTTATTGGTTGTTGAATCAGACACGCCTGAGTTAACCAAAGCTGCGACTAAACGCTTAGGTCGTTTATTAAATGCCGACAAGACTAATTTTGAGACGGTATATATCCCTAGTGAAAATGAATTCTTTCATAAAAATGGTCTGCTCTATTTAGCACCGACCGAATTACAAGCGGTTTCTAATAACCTATCTCAAGCCCAACCTTTTATAGGGCGTATCTCTCAAGAGCCTAATCTAACGGGTTTTTTCTCTATCTTTGAAGATGCTTTGAGTGCTAAAGCCGATAAGCAAGACTTGCCAGTTGATTTAGCCACCTTGATCGATAAAGTCGCTTTGGCTTTGCATAAAAGCATGAATGGTGAAAATAATCTATTGTCATGGGAAAGCTTGATCGCAGACAACAAGCTCAGTGGTAAAGATGGCGGTAAAGGCTTTATTATGCTTTCACCTAAGTTTGAATACTCACAAATACGACCTGCTGAACACGCTATAGAATCAGTGCGTAAAGCCATTGCTGAAATTCAGCAGCCTGACTTGCCAGAGGTTAAGGTTTGGATTACTGGCGAAGTGGGCTTAGAAGATGATGAAGTTGTAGGCATGAGTAATGGTACTTTTAATGCCTGTATTTTTTCAGTGGTGTTGGTATTAGTTATATTGTTAGTGGCTTATCGTTCTATTTTATTTACTTTAGCGACCTTATTTACCCTAGCTCTAGGTATGGTGTTTTGCGGTGCTTTTGCAGCGCTAGCTGTTAAAGAACTGAATTTGATTTCTGTCGCTTTTGCCGTATCGAATATAGGTTTGGGCGTAGAGTACGCCATCCATTTTTGTCTGCGTTATAAAGATAATATCCAACATCATGTGAATCGTGAAAGAGCAATACACAGTACTTTAATATCGACAGGGCCTTCTTTGTTACTATGCGCAGGGACCACTTCAATTGGGCTTTTTGCTTTTGTACCGACTGATTATAGAGGCGTGTCTGAACTAGGATTGTTGGCTGGTACTAGTTTGTTTATTAGTTTAGTGGTGACTTTAACCGTCATGCCAGCTTTCCTAAGGTTTATTCCTGTCGCTGATAAATCAGAACCCTTAGCAACGCATCCATTTTTGGCTACCTTAGCTGAAAAGATGGCCAATCACACGCTGCATTATGCAAAGCCTATTGCTATAGCGACTTTGTTGTTTACTATTTTATCCATAGGCCTAGTTTTTAAAGTTCAAACAGACTTTAATCCTATTAATTTACGTGATCCTAATACAGAATCAGTCATTGCTTTTAAGAACTTAAATAAAAATCCAGATACCACGCCTATGACCTTGACGGTATTGGCAGAAGATGCCCAAAAAGCCAAGGATATGGAACAAAAGTTATTAGGCTTGGCTAGTGTTGATAAAACCATCAGTGTCTTTGATTTTGTACCGGAACAACAAGAAGACAAATTAGCCGTTATAGAAGATATGGCACTGATGTTAGGTGCACAAGCTCAAGGATTTCCTACCTTGAAAGTGGATAACGATCCGATTCCTGGTATTAATCGCTTGATTAAAGCGATAGATCAACGCTTACTTGAAAAAACGGATGCCCATGAGTTGGCTGCCTTAGGTTGTTTTAAGAAAGAATTACAGGATATGTTAATTGAGCTCGATACAAGGCAACAGCCCAGTCGACGTTTGTTTATAGAGAAAATGCAAACGACATTGCTAGGTACGTTACCTGATGCTATGAATGAATTGTTAGTCGGTATGGGCGCTAAGGAAGTTACTTTGTCAGATTTGCCAGCAGATATTAAAGATCGTTGGTTGAGTAAAGAAGGCTGGTATCGTATTCAAATATTTCCTAAGAAAGATTTAAATGATCTCGCTAATTTGCAAGAGTTTATTAATGAAGTGCAAACCGTCGCACCAGAAACCACAGATTTGCCGATTATTTATTGGGAGTCTATGAAAGAAGTGATAGCGGCCTTTCAAAAAGCCATTATCATCGCGCTGATCACCATTACTTTGTTGTTGTATGCCATACGACGTAATTTTACTGATACCTTTTTGGTGATGACACCCTTGATATTAGCGGGTTTATTTACGATGGCGAGTACCGTGCTGACGCATACGCCCATCAATTATGCCAACATTATCGCTTTACCGTTGTTATTAGGTTTAGGTGTCGATAACGGCATACACATGGTTGAAAAATTACATCATTCTTTATCAGAAGACCAAAATATTTATCAATCCAGTACCGCGAGAGCGATGTTTTATGGTGCCTTAACCACAGCATCAAGTTTTGCTGGCTTGGCATTTTCACCTCATGAAGGCATAGCCAGCATGGGCTTAGTAATCACTATCGGTATCTTTTGGATCATGATGTGTACCTTTGTGGTATTGCCAGCGATTAGTAAATTAGTTTTAAAAGATAAAATTGCTTGAAGTTGATGTAAGTTATAAATCTCATCGCAGCGGGAAGGGGCGTATTGAATACGCCC
This sequence comes from uncultured Methylococcaceae bacterium, assembly GCA_903934035.1. GTDB lineage: Bacteria > Pseudomonadota > Gammaproteobacteria > Methylococcales > Methylomonadaceae > Methylobacter_C. The sequence continues at coordinate 1,550 of CAIZMK010000278.1, read as the reverse complement.
CTACGGTGTTTTTTTTATTGTTTCTGTCGCGAAACCAACCTACAGCTTACGGACTTATCACATAAGCAGCGGAACTTACGTATCTATTGCCATTAGTGGTGCATCGGTTGGCGATTTAAAATTGAGTTTTAACTTATTTAATTACAATTACCTATTTAATAAGGCTATCGGCATTGTGACTAGATATTAACAATATGAGATATACCGCCTGCAAAAGGCTTATTAACTCTTAAGGAATCCTCATCATGCAAGCTTATTATGAAATAGAAGCCGAAATTCCTAGTGATCATAGCTTGCATCTTCAACTGCCGGACACTATTCCAACTGGAAAGGCAAAGATTGCCATTATCTATGAATTAACACAAATGAAAACCGATGCAGGCCTTGCTTTAAAAGAGTTTTTAAATAAATATCAAGCAAGCGGTATCGATACGAGTATTTTTGAAGAAAATAGAAAATCAGATGCTGATAGGGACTTTAGATTGTGAGTTTAGTTTATTTGCTAGGCACTAATACCATCTCAGAACATTTAAAAGCAAAGCCCAATATTCAAGTTATAGAAAATATAGAACGTTTTCATGCGCAAATAGCCATTGCTGCTTTCGTGGTTTATGAGCTAGTTCGAGGAGTTGAATTATTGCCCGACTCTTCAAAACGATTGAAAATAAAAGATTATCTTGAATCCGTTTTGCTTATGTTTCCAATATTGCCTTATACGGAAACTGCCGCAAATTGGCAGGGGCAAACAGCCGCACGATTACAATTATTGGGTAAAACACCGCCCTTTGTGGATACTTAAATTGCAGCCGTTGCTAAAGCAAATAATTTGATTTTAGTCACTCGTAACATAGATGATTTTATTAACTTTACCGATTTATCCATTGAAAATTGGTTTAGCAAGTAGCCTCGATGAAACGCAGTGCTGCGAGGGGATCGGAGTGCTGTTAATCCTCGATTCCGCCTTGCTACATCGAGGCTACGGATTACGGGCTATAAATATCAATCCAATTTTATAAGTCCTTAAGTCGTAGGACGTTTTCATTACCTGCTCTTACGAGTCGTTACAGAAAACCGCCGCTTACCCATAATATCGAAAACAATCAAACAAAACCTCGCTAGGAAAATCTAAGACACATGGGTGTGCAAACAGCTTTATTGTTTGCACACCACTACCGATTAAGTGGTGGGCAGTGAGCGCTGCCCACACTGGCTTAAAATCCCATCGAGTAATTCACGTACGCCATCTTAGTATCAACACCTTGAAAAGACTCTTGTCGGTATATGGTATTAAAACCTAAATGATGACCTTTCGCCAATTCATAAGAGGCGCCAAAATTCACGACTGCACGGGTTCTTTGAATATTAGGGTTAAAGGTGATTGCAGATAAACCCGCAAGACCTGTGGCACTGTAATTATTAACGGAGTTGTGCATGTCTTCTTCAAACCCAGCACTGGTTTGTACCGTGGTGTTCTTGTAGACCTGACCTGCTAAACGCACACCTAATAAAGCAGAAGTGCTTTCTTGGTTTAGACCATTATAAGATAAAGG
>CAIZMK010000277.1 GCA_903934035.1 uncultured Methylococcaceae bacterium | reverse complement strand
TCTCAACCTTATCGTTCCACAGCTGGGATTCCGCTTTCGAGACTGTGAAAGTATTATGATTTTAGCTTCCCCCTTTGTAAAAGGGGGATCGAGGGGGATTTTATTAAGTCATAGGCTATTAATATTTAATAAAAATTTATTAATAGATCAAATCTCCCCTAACCCCTCTTTGCTAAAGAGGGGGAATAAAAAGAATACTTTCACAGTCTCGAAAGCGGAATCCCAGCTGTGGAACGATAAGGTTGAGATTACAACTCTTCTGACGCAGGGGATAGTTTATCGATTAACTCGGCGAAAACTCATAAGATGATTAATATAAAATCGCCCTTATTACAAATAAAGCCCTGCCATGCGCCGCCAATAATAGCCACTGTGCGCTCTGCCATCCCAAATTGGCATCTGATGCTTAATGTCTTTTCTCGATAAGATGGCACTTAACTGTTCATTATTCTGTAAAAAAGGATCTTCCTTGCCTATCACCAAAATAATATCCATCGCTCTTAAATGGCCTAAACGCCAATCACAATCCATATTTGGCAAAAAATGCGTGGGGGTATGAAAGTAAATATCTTCGCTGTAATAACCATCGAACAGATCATTAAAATGCTCCACATTTAAAGTTAGATCATAACGCCCCGAAAAAGCGACCAACTTTTTAAACAAATGCGGATAACGAAAAACGATATTAGCGGCATGAAAAGCACCTAAACTTAGACCATGAGAAATCACACAATCATGTGAATTCTTACTATGCATAAAAGGTAAAACTTCATTGAGTATATATTCTTCAAATTCGCCATGACGCTGAATACGACCCGAAGGATGCGCCCAGTCGCAGTAAAAACTCTCAGTATCAATACTATCAACACAATAAAGCTGCAAATGGCCTTGCTCTAGTTTGTCTTTTAAAACATTCACCATGCCTAGCTTTTCGTACTCATAAAAGCGTCCTCGGCGTGATGGAAAGATCAAAACTTTAGCGCCAGCATGACCAAAGACCAGCAACTCCATATCCCGTTGCAAGCGCTCACTCCACCAGTGATGATATTCGCGGTTCATCTTAGTTCCTGTCATTAGATAAGTTAGTTAGGGGATAAGTGTAGTAAAAAAATTATCGAGTTCAGTCAGTAACTCAGTCTCTTGCTGTGTTTGATTAGCATAACTATGATGTCCTGCCTCAAGTATAAATAACTGCTTTTCGCTGGCTAAGGCATTATAGATAGCAAACTGACCAGGAGGAGCAACGCAAGGATCATAGAGAGCCAAGGCACAGTGCATAGGCTGAACGATACGTTTAGCAGCGATGGCGGCATCGTAATAACGCAACACCTTGAGCGTCTGTTTTTTATGCTGACAATAATATTGTTGTACGCTGTAGGCACTGCCCTTGCTATATAGCTTGATACGTAAAGGTTGCTGACCAAAGGTCGGAACATTGAGATGAGCCTTGCTAATACGCAACTCATTGGCCAAGGCTAAAGCGCCAATCCCACCTGCGAAACTGATACCTAAATAACCTAAATGACCCGCCGTTTGTGGAAATAAGATCAACATCACACTAACGGATAGCCACACATCTTCAACGCAACCAGCGATTACATAAGAGTCTTTCTGATCAATATTATGTAATACATGCCAATAAGGTTCAGAAGAAAAAGGCGCTTGGGCACTGAGGGCTAAACCGCGAAAACAAGGAAACAATAAAGCCGAGTCTTTAAACGGCAAGTGATAGTCAGGCTCATCACGACCACCATAACCGTGGCCAATAATAAAACCCCGTTTAACGATGCCAGAAACTGGGACCAATAGCCAAGCTTTAATTGTAATGTTATTAGTCGAGGGATAAGACAGTATAAAGACACGCCAGCCAAACTTATCTTTATGAATAAGCTTAATCTGTGGCTTAGGAGTAAGGCTTAAAGCGTTCTGGTAACGTGATTGCCAAAAAATATCAAAATCGCTAGGCTCTTTAGGTGCTGTTACCGCCAACAATTGGTCTAATGAATAACCATAGCTGGGATCAAAATTATAGTCGGTTACAAAATCCATAAGCTCTTCGTTGACATCACCTTTATTAAATGGAGTTTATAACATAAAAACCATAACAGGATTATGTAAAGCACTGACAAATTTGTAAGATAATTTAAGATTTTGGTATGGCTTTCGTGGGGGTGTTGCATACACCCTTATAAATACGCTTTATAATTTACAATATTCATACTAAGCGTATAAGTTCGCCCCTATGGCTGTAGGCCAGAACAAAACCACTCAAGCGCAGCGCGTGTTAGCGTTTCCGGCACAGGATTGCCTACTTATGCCGGAAACGCTTTACTCGCTACGCTCTTAAAGCCTTATTCCGACCTACAAATACTGCGCTCATAGGGTATTTAAGACGAAAATTTACTACTGGTGTCGTCAGGTCGGTATCGAGAGTATTTTTAATCACCAGTGAGACTTCCATGCCAGTCAACAGCAAGCAAATCCACATGCTTCTAAGCTTAGCATACGGGAATGGAAGCACAAATTACGGGCTTTAACGCGTCTGATACAAGAATGAACAGCCGCGATACAGGAATTAGCAAGCGCAAAGTTGGCATAGCTAGTTCTGACGCAGAGTTTAGTGATCGAGATACAAGAAATAATCATAGAATCACTGGAAGCTGTTAACGCTAAACAATCGCAACTTCTTCTGCTTTCCTCTCCCCTGACCATAGGTATCTACACAAGTAATTATTCCCGCAGGGTAAACATAACATTAACTGTCTAGATTTCAAAAGCGAGCAATCAGTCGCCCCTATAGTATGATTTTCGCAATTTATGGTTACTCATGCCAGATGAACTGCCTGAATGATGTTGCTTTTTAATTGTGCAAATACCTTCCCTACATCAGAATAAGGAACTTACTGCAATACCCCCCCTCAGGAAATTTAATGCATCCCTAGTGAAGAACCGCTGATATTTTGGTACACTTTTCAATATTCAACTGATACGCTAGGTTTTCGGTTAATATTGTCGCTACTTTGCTTAAGTTATTTTAATTCTGGATGTCATGAGCCTTACTTCCCCTATTTTCATCAAACATATTGTCAATAAAATCTGTTGCTTAATGGCCCTGCTTTTAGTGATGAGTGCTGCTCATGCTAAAGAGCAAAATTTTTTAGTACTTAATTACCATGATATTGTCAGTGCCGACGGGCCATTTAATTCTACTGATGTCAGTATTGTTCACTTTGAAGAGCATTTGGCTTGGCTAAAGAAGCAAGGCTATCATCTGGTTAGCATACAAAACGTGCTGGACGCTGCCAATGGCAAAACCGACTTACCCGATAAAGCCGTAGTCTTAACCTTTGATGACGGTTATTTAAGTTTCTATACCAAAGTTTTCCCTTTATTAAAGAAGCATCATTATCCAGCAACACTGGCTTTAGTCGGCGCATGGATGGACGGCGACCCTAGTAGTTATGATGCAGGCAAAGAGCTAGTCAATTGGGATCAAATCAGAGAAATGGTGAAGTCTGGCCTAGTGGATATTGCCTCGCATAGCTATGATTTACATAAAGGCGTGCTGGCTAATCCTCAAGGCAACACCCAAGCAGCAGCAGTTACACGTATTTATGATGATCCGATGTTGGTGTATGAAACCGATGAAGATTATCAAAACCGACTCCGTAAAGCCTTATTAAAAAGCAGTGACTTTATCCTGCAACATGTGGGCATTAGACCGAAAGCTATGGTTTGGCCTTATGGCGAATATAATCAACTGACCGTACAAGCCTCGCGTGAAGCCGGCATGCCAGTAACGATGGGCTTGGTTGATGGTATTAATACCTTTGCCGACATCAGCGCTTTAAAGCGTTTAATTATTGCTCAAGACCCTGATGTTGATGAGTTTGCAGTAATCGTCAGTAAAATGCGTGCGCAACGCCCGTTACGTGTAGCGCATTTAGATATGGACTTTTTATATGACAAAGATGCTGAACAAACCGAACGCAACCTAGATCTTATCATTCAGCGCATCAAAGATATGCGTATTAATACCGTGTATTTACAAGCTTATTCTGATCCAGATGGTGATGGTAATGCTGATGCCTTATATTTTCCTAATCGACATTTACCGGTTAAAAAAGATTTATTTAACCGTGTGGCTTGGCAATTAAAAAATGTCGCGCGAGTCAAAGTGTATGCTTGGTTGCCGATTATGGCTTATCAAGGTGACATACCCGAAGATTGGTATGTGCAGGAATGGCGAGAGGGTAAAGCCCAAGCCTCTAGCCATATTTACACGCGTTTATCACCTTTTAATCCTGAAGCTCGTCAATTTGTCGCTGATATTTATGAAGACTTAGCCAAACATTGTAATTTTGATGGCATTTTATTTCATGACGATGGTATTTTGTCGGATTTTGAAGATGTCTCGCCTTTAGCGCTGACCTATACCAAAGAAGTGGGTGGCTTGCCGATTGAGTTTAACAAACTTCATGCCACGAGCGCCATGCGCATGGCATGGGCTCAACAAAAAACCGAACTCATCAATCAATTTACTGATCAGTTAGCTGATCGAGTCCGCATTTATAGACCTGGTATTAAAACTGCCAGAAACATTTATGCCCTGCCCTTATTAAAACCTTATAGTGAAGAATGGTACGCGCAATCTTTTAAATCGTTTTTAGCGCATTATGATTATGTCGCTATAGAAGCTATGCCTTTTATGGAAGAAGCCAAAAACCCTACACAGTGGCTGACCCAATTAGTTAAAACCGTGGCTCAACAGCCCGAAGGTTTAAAGAAAACTGTGTTTGAGCTTCAAGCGATGAACTGGAAAACCCAACAAAAAATCCCTATGCCGGTGTTTATAGGACAATTAGAATTGCTCAAGAAATTAAACGCACAGCATATTGGTTATTATCCTGACAATGTCTTTACCGATCAGCCACGGTTAAGCGATTTACAAGAACATTTTGCCTTGCCTTTTATGCCATAATGAGAATTTGGGGACGATACAATTTTGAACTGTAGGCCGGAATAAGACCATGCTAACGTAGCGAGTGGCGGCGTTTCCGGAACAGGAACACACCGATGCCGGAAACGCTTTACTCGCTTACGCTCGAAAAGTCTTATTCCGGCCTACGACTGGGCTACGACTTACTTCAATAAAAAATTAATCTATTCTCAACAACATCTTTTATTAGCTTTTATGCCATAATCAGCACCGCTTCAAAACAAAGACCACAACTTTCACCCGATATGGCGACTCCCCCTAAACCATGAATCCCTTTTTACAAAACTTGATCGAAACCTTTCAAAGCCAATGGACTGTTTGGGTAAACGAATGGACACCTTTCGATACCAACATTGAAGGCTTTATTTACTACTATCCATTATTTATGGCTTATGTGTGGATGTTTGGCGCGATTATTTTTTATTTTCGCTACGAATGGCATAAACCTGGTAATAGCGAACATTTGCCGACCTTAAAAGACTACCCGCCTGTTTCTATATTAATCCCTTGTTATAACGAAGGCGATAATGTCCGTGATACCGTGGGTATTTTGTTAGAACAAAAATATCCCAACTTCGAAATCATCGCTATTAATGATGGTAGTAAAGATAACACCTTAGAAATATTAGAGGAACTCGCAGAGCTACATCCCCAGCTCAGAGTCATTAATTTGCACACTAATCAAGGCAAAGCTATGGGCTTGCGAGCCGGTGCCTTGTTAGCCCAGCATGAGTTTTTGATTTGTATCGATGGTGATGCCTTATTAGCACCCGAAGCTATTGCTTGGATGGTACGACATTTTCAAGACAATCCCAATGTGGGTGCAGTAACAGGCAATCCACGCATCCGTAATCGCTCGACCTTATTAGGCCGTATACAAGTCGGTGAATTTTCCGCTATCGTCGGCATGATCAAACGTGCGCAACGCTCTTATGGCCATATTTTTACAGTCTCTGGGGTAATTGCTGCGTTCCGTAAATCGGCTTTACATGATGTCGGTTATTGGAGCAACGATATGGTGACTGAAGATATCGACATTAGCTGGAAACTGCAGTTAGCAGGTTGGTCAATTTATTTCGAACCGAATGCTTTATGTTGGGTACTGATGCCTGAATCCTTAGAAGGCTTATGGAAGCAACGCTCGCGTTGGGCTCAAGGCGGTACCGAAGTATTGTTACGTTACTTCCCTGCCCTATTTCGCTGGAAATCTCGCGGCATGTGGCTACTTTATGGCGAATGTTTAATTAGTATCGTGTGGGCTTTTTTAATACTCGCCCATTTATTATTTGCACCTTTAGAATTATTCACTGAATCCACTCGGCAATCATTGCATGACCTAAGCCCTAGCTGGACTAGCATGTTACTGAGTTTAACTTGTTTAATACAATTTGGTGTGAGTCTATTTATAGACTCACATTACGAATCACGTACCGGAGGCGTAGCTCGCTATTATTACTGGATGGTTTGGTATCCGCTGGTATATTGGATGATTAACGTAGGTACTACCATAGTCGGCTCCATTCGAGCCCTTAAAAAGAAACGCGGACAACGCGCCGTTTGGGTAACTGTAGACAGAGGCCTGCGCAGCAAATGAAAGACTATATTATTAATGCCCCGCAACTACAAACCGTTCGTAAACGTATCAGCGCCTTATTTGTCTGGCTATTGTGCTGGGTGATGTGGGTATACTTATTGATTCCTTTAGTCGCCCTAAGTAATTGGGTCATGGGCGACAGGAAAATGATTAATGAAATGCGTTGGTTTGGCGGTTATAAAAGCCTATTAGAACTCATGGAAATATATATGGCAGCTTTGGTGATCATGACTTTACTGTGGTTATGCTGGATTTTTGCAAGAGCCTTACACTCAAAAGATTTATTACCTGCCGCTCAGAAAGTCATTAACGATCAAGACCTATGCGAGTTCTATAATGTTGAAGCCGACGCTTTACAACAATGTAAGCATTCTAAATTGATGACCGTCTATTTCGATGAGCAAGGTCATATTGCCAGCCTTGATCCTCATATTAGCCATCGACAACAATAAAGTGCCTTGACTTTATATCGTCATTTGTTGGATTTATAATAAATCAATTCGCTATATATAGGATGTGCTAAACGATAGTGAAGCGCATCCTATAAAAGTGTTAATTTATTATTGCGTATTATCTTACTGTTGCCGTACCCTTCAGGAACGATAAACCACTTTAAACCCAACCTAGAGCATTCAAATGAAGCTATTTAGCATTACTACGCTTTCAATCCTACTTAGTGCTTTACCGAACATAGGTTTTTCAGCGCCTAAAGGCTTAAACAAACTTGAGCACATTGTAGTCATCTACTTAGAAAACCGAAGCTATGATAGCTTATTTGGTAACTTTCCGGGTGCTAATGGTTTAGCACAGGCTAGCAAAGCCCTGCCACAAGTTGACCTCTACGGTCACCCTTATCAAACATTGCCACCTGTTATGGCTAATAAGAAACTGGATGAGCGCTTTCCGACTAATCTACCTAATCGCCCTTTTAATATTGAGGACTATGTTAAAACCGGTGAAACGCACCCTGACTTAACACATCGTTTCTTTATTCATCAAATGCAAATTAATGACGGCCGCAATGATCGTTTTGCACAACTATCTTCGGCAGGTGGCTTAACGATGGGGCATTATGATCTGTCTGATTCAGCCCTATGGCATTATGCCAAGCAATACACCTTGGCTGACAATTTCTTTCAAAGCGTTTTTGGTGGCTCATTTCTTAATCATCAATGGTTAATTTGCGCCTGTACACCTGAATTTAAAGATGCGCCTGCTGAGCTTAAGACTTGGAAATTAGATCCACTAACAGGCAGGATCACCTATGATCCAAACGTCACCGAAGACGGTTATGCTGTTGGCACTGCACAACCTTTTTACCCACCGTTCAATCCGGAACATCCCGAAAATAGACTACCCGCTCAAACCCATGCAACGATCGGTGATCGTTTATCTGAAAAAAATATCTCTTGGGCCTGGTATGCAGGAGGCTGGGATAATGCGGTGGCTGGTCGAGTGACTGACGATAATTTTCAATACCATCACCAGCCTTTTGTGTTTTATAGCAACTACGCTCCCGACACAGCGGCTAGGGCTGAACATTTAAAAGATAAAGCGCAATTATTGACTGACCTTAAAAACGACTTTCCACAGGTAGCTTTCTTTAAACCTGCTGGCAATAAAAACCAGCATCCTGGTTATGCGACTATTGACGCTGCCGATCAAGAAGTTCATGAACTAGTAGAGACTATTAAAAACAGTGATATCTGGCCGAGTACGGCGATTATCATTACTTATGATGAAAACGGCGGTCTTTGGGATCATGTCGCTCCACCTAAAATTGATCGCTGGGGACCAGGTACACGTATTCCTGCGATCATCGTGTCGCCGTTTGCAAAGAAAGCCCATGTAGACCACACCGTTTACGACACCACCTCAATACTTAAATTGATAGAAGATCGCTTTGATTTAGCCCCGTTGTCTGACCGAGATGCACAAGCTAATGGCCTAACAGGAGCCTTTAAGTTTGATTAATTCAAAAAACCGCACTGACTTAGACTTCTCTCATAAGCGAACTAACTCATGAATAGATACTTTTCTGCTATCAAATTGATACATGCGATCTTAATCCTGATGCTGTTATTACCAGCCTGTAAAGATAAAGACCCTTTTGTTAATCAACCAGAAACCGATACTGCCACGCCAATTAGCTCAGACGCAGCCATTGCTAAATTGCAAAAAGCCGCTCAAGCAGGCGATTCTGATGCCCAATACCATCTGGCTTATCTTTATGAAAATGGTCTAGGTGTAGCTAAAGATGAAGCTAAAGCACTCGAACTCTATGAACAAGCGGCTAACCAAGGCCATCCTAGTGCAAAAGATAATCTTGATACACTGAAAACACATTAAATGGTGCAGTAGGCCGGAATAAGACTTTACGAGCGTAAGCGAGTAAAGCCTTATTCCGACCTACAATTTCCGTAGGGACAGGTCACGATCCGCCCCTATAACCTTTAATCTTAAACCCTATCAATAAGGTTATTCATGGCAAGACGAAGCGAGCATAGCCCAGAACAAATAAAAACCATGCTTTTGGATGCTGCGGAACTAGTCGTCAATGAGCAAGGTTTTTCAGCATTAAAAGCGCGTAGCATTGCAAAAGACATAGGCTATACGGTGGGTAGCTTGTACATGGTCTTCAATAATATGCCGGATTTGATCATGCAACTCCATGCTAGAACCCTTGATGCGATTGTTCTCCACTTACAGCAATCACCATTTAATGAATCTGAAGCAAGGATGGAAAGCTTAGCATTGGCTTATATGAATTATGGCGTTCAACACTTTAATCGCTGGCGTTTTATTTTTGATGATCGCTTATTAGCGGATGCTGAAATACCAGATTGGTATCAAAACAAAATCGATAAACTAACCCATCAATTTGAACTATGCTTGGCATCACTCAAACCTGAACTCGATCCCCTAGAAATTAAGCACAATGCTTTTGCTTTATTTGCAGGAATACAGGGTATATGTGCACTTTCTATAAAACCTAACCTTGATAAGGACGAATTCGAAAAAGTTGAGGCGACAATAATCACGCTGGTTAGACATTTTATGCAGGGCATTAAGATTCAATCATAGTTGGCCATAGCCAACAATTAGCGGTATTGAACCGCTAGCCGTATAATAGCTTCCTTTTTGCTCCAGATTTACGTTCTGGTTCGCAACGAGGTTATCATGTCTACGATTGTTGTTTGTGCGCTCTATAAATTTGTCACTTTGGATGATTTTCAGTCTTTACGCCAACCCTTGCATGAGCTTATGGAAGCCCAGCAAGTACGAGGTACTTTATTATTGGCTAATGAAGGCATTAACGGCACGATTGCAGGTTCTCGTGCGGGGATAGACCACGTTCTTAATTGGTTACGTCAAGATAGCCGTTTATCGGATATTGATTATAAAGAATCATATACTGACAACCTGCCTTTTAATCGCGCTAAAGTTAAGCTTAAAAAAGAAATAGTCACACTGGGTATTGAAGGCATCGATCCTAAACGTGTGGTGGGCACTTATGTTGCACCTGAAGATTGGAATCAACTCATTTCTGATCCTGAAGTTATCGTCGTCGATACCCGTAACGATTATGAATATCAAGTCGGCACCTTTAAAAATGCCCTCAATCCTAATACTGAAAGCTTCAGAGACTTTCCTCGTTATGTTCAAGAAAATCTTGATCCTAACAAACATAAGAAGATTGCCATGTTTTGTACCGGTGGTATACGCTGTGAGAAATCAACCGCTTATCTTAAAGAGCAAGGTTTTGATGAGGTCTATCACTTGAAAGGGGGTATTTTAAAATACTTAGAAGTCGTACCCGCTCAAGAAACTTTATGGGAAGGTGAATGCTTTGTTTTTGATGAACGCGTAACCGTCAACCTACAATTAGAAAAAGGTCAGTACGATCAATGCAACGCCTGTCGATTACCGATCACTGAAGCCGATAAAGCCGATCCCAAATATCAACAAGGTGTGAGCTGTCCACATTGTTATGATAAAGCCACGGACTTACAGAAAACTCGTTTTATGGAACGTGAAAAACAAATGGAATTAGCCAGACAACGCGGCGAAGCTCATATTGGTGCCGATGCTGCTAAAGCTTTAATCGCCAAACGAGCCGCTAAAATAGAACGTCAACAGGCACAACAAGCCATCATTAATGCCGCAAGGAACAATCGCTCATGATAGAAAAATTTGATGTCGTTATTGTCGGTGGTGGCATGGTTGGCTCAGCAGTCGCTTGTAGCTTAGGCAATAGCTCACTAAAAGTTGCGGTAATAGAAAGCACACCACCACAAAGCTTTAGTCCTGAGCAAGCTCATGATTTACGAGTTTCAGCCTTAAGTATTGCCTCAAAAAACATACTAGAAACAGTCGGCGCTTGGGAGGGCATCGTTGCTAGACGCTTTTGTCCCTTTAAACGTATGCGTGTTTGGGAAACCGCCGGCGATACCGAGTTTTGTAGTGATGATATTAATTATCCTGAACTAGGTTATATTGTTGAAAATAGAATTACTCAGCTAGCACTCTTAGATCGCTTACAAGAATTCGACAATATTGAGCTGATTTGCCCTAGCACTATCACTAAAATCAACTATTCCATAGGAGAAGACAGTCTACTGGAATTAGAAGATGGACGAACCTTATCTAGCAAAGTGCTGGTGGCTGCTGATGGTGGTCAATCACGAGTTAGACAAACAGTCGGATTAGGCGTAACCAGTTGGGATTACAAACAGCACGCACTGGTTATCTATATAGAAACCGCTTACGAACAACAAGATATTACTTGGCAACGTTTTCTACCTAGTGGCCCACAAGCCTTTTTACCTTTACCGGGTCATTATGGTTCTATCGTCTGGTATAACTCACCCGACGAAGTTAAGCGCTTAAAAGCGTTAAGTTACGATGCGCTTAAAGAAGAATTAGTAAAGGCATTTCCCGATTGCTTAGGCGAAGTTAATAAAGTGCTGGGCGTAGGTAGTTTTCCACTTAAACGTCAACATGCCCAAAATTATGTTAAACCGGGCGTGGTGTTAGTCGGTGATGCTGCACACATGATTAATCCACTGGCGGGCCAAGGCGTTAATATTGGTTTACTCGATGCTGCAGCCTTAGGCGAAGTGCTGATTGATGCCGCAAAGAAAGGCTTAGCACTGGGTGATTTAAGTGTTTTAAAACGCTATGAACAATTACGTCGCAATGAAAATCTTAAAATGATGACGGTAATGGATGTTTTCTATCAAGTATTTAGCAATGAAATACTACCTATAAAACTTATCCGCAATCTAGGCTTAGGTCTAGCTGAACGATTATTACCTGCTAAAAACAAAGTCATGCGTAGCGCCATGGGTTTGGAAGGAAAATTACCTAAACTTGCTCGGGGTGAGCCGATCATATAATCAAGCAGCGCTTACCTGGGTGACATGCACTCGCCGTTGCTATTTTAGTAAATATTAGGAATGATCATGAAAAAAACAAACGTAGGCGCTCTAACTTTATTATTAGGTTTATCACTCTTTGCTAGTGCCGTAAGTGCTGACATAGAGCTTAAATCTAAAGAAGAAATACTAGGTACTTGGAAACTTCAACACACCACAAACTCTTTAACCGACAAACAAACTGTCACTCGCGAAGATACTTGGGTCTTTAAAGACGGCAAAGTCACCATTTTGCACATTCCAAGAGAAGGCAAATATTATGACCAACCACCCGTTAATTACGAAATAGAAGACGGTAAATTAAAAATTGCTTTAGTCGGCAACAGTCGATTCGACATCTTTTCACTAGTTGATAAAAACGATCAAACCATGACCCTAAAAGGAAAGTTTGGCGGTTATTATTATTTTAATAAAAAATAATTAATTGTAGGCAGGGTTAGCGATAGTTGTAGGCCAGAATAAGGCTTTACGAGCGTAAGCGAGTAAAGTGTTTCCGGCCTACGGAAGGCTCCTGTGCCGGAAACCCCACTAGTCGCTGCGCTAGCATAGTCTGATTCCAGCCTACAGTTGCTACGAATGTCGGGTACGCTATTGCTAACCCGACCTATGCATTTAAAAACAGTTATTAATGAGTCAATAACGCTTGTACTTTTTGAGCGGCGTTATCACAAGCTACGGCAGACTTCTCAACACGCCTAAGTAGGGAAATATCAATAGTTAACTTATCTGCTTCACGAGCCGCATATTCATTTAAAGGCGCACAAAGCTCTTGCATCTTCTGGTCAGCCTGCACTAAAGCTTGATTTGCATCAGTGATAGCCATCATTTCACTGGTCATGCTATTTTGCAATTTGAAGACCTTTTCCACATACTGAGTAAATTCTGCCTTAGTCTGACCATACTCACCATACCGACCATTTAAAACGGTTGTACATCCAGATAGCAAAAAGAGCATAGCTAAAATTAAAGAAGAGGGAGCGAAAAAATGCGAGTCTTTTTTTATCATTAAATTCTTTATACAACCTGAAAAGCTAGCAAATATACTATATTTTTGTTTTATTTGCCTGCCAAAAATCAATAACCCGCCTAAATATAGTGTTTTTAAGACTTAAAATCACCTCGATATTAGCCTGTTTTTTTGTGTTATCAGAGCATCTCTAGGTGTATACTCGCAAAACTTTTATTATAAAATCATTACATGTGGGGTCAAACTGATGACTGAAAAGACAACAAGCAAACACCTAGTTAATCTTGAAAAACATTTTGCTAATGACAATCCGGTATTACTAAAATCAGCAAAGATTTTTCATGATCTTGATCAAATAGAACATGAACTTGGACTGATCAATAATGATGAAACAACTGCCAGCAAAAAATCTTGGTGGCCTATCATTAGCTTAGTCAGTGGTAACTCCAGCGCCAAATCTAGGTTTATTAATAGTTATTTAATGAATGCTCAGCAGCAAATCGCAGGTGTACCGGCATTCAATCAAAAATTCACCGTGTTATTGCATAACAGCCAAACTCACCCAGCTACTTTACCTGGCACAGCTCTGGATGTTGATCCCAGATACCCCTTTTATCAAATCAGCAACCAAATAGAACAATTACTCAAGGGTGAAGGCGAGCGCCTTAATGCCTATCTGGAATTAAAAACGATTAATAGCGATCGGTTGAAAAGCAAAGTTTTTATAGACACACCCAATATAGGTGCTGAAGCTACAAACCCAGTCAATTTATTATTATCAAAACAAAGCATAGACTGCTCTGATTTGGTTTTTGTATTTTCTGATGTTTTTGAAAGCACATCGCCGATGCAGCTTGAATTAATTCAACAGATCATCAATCAACAAGATAGCAATAAATTTGTTTATCTAGTCGACGAACCTTTAGCTGCACTAAATCCTGCTAAAACCAATGAAATTATTAGCTCATGGCAACGTAAATTGTTAGCGTTGGGTTTAAATACTGGACAGTTTATTATTTTGCCTAGCGCTCAAAATAACATTAACCCTAATCATCAAGCAGATTTTTTTGAAATAGACGAGCGTATTGCGAATGTCAATAATGACCGTACCTATCGCGTTTTAGAGAACTTAGAAAAAAATATCCGTGACATTGAAAATGTCGTCATACCTGAAGTTAAAAAAGGCATGATTACTTGGAAAGAGCGCGCAAATGTTAGCAGTTTGTTTGTTATGAGCTTTATTGCCATAGGCGCAGTATTTGCTGAAATTGAACTGGGTGTTTTAGACTTTTTATTTGACCCCATTCTTGGCCCGATCATTATTGTCGTTTTATTGGCCGTTTTAATACCCACCCATCTATTGATCTGTAAATTACACGCAAAATTTATAATCAAAAAGCTTAATCAACGCCAAAAAGAACTGAATTTAATGGAAAACTTAGCTCAGCTTTTTGAAATGAATTTAACCACTACACGTATGCTCTTCCCCTTTAGCGAACCTTTGGGCTGGAATAAAGAAATTAAAGCCCGTTTATCTCTATTAATAAACAAAACTAAAGGGCTAGTCCAAGATTTAAACGATGATTTTAGTGATCAAGAAGAGTAAATAACAACTTATGGCTAGCAACTTAAGCCGAGACAAATTGAGCGTAGACAAAAGGCAAAGGATGAAAGATTAAACCTAAAAGGCTAAGATTTACTTTTCGCCTTTAACCTTACGCCCTTTACCTGCCCTCAAGAGAGTCCACATTTAAAATGCGCAATTAAGCTGAATAATCTCTATTGAACATAAAAAAAACTATCACTTGCATGAAATACGCGACTAACTATGTTTACTTTTGAAATTTTAAGACAATTTTTACCTTTATGTTGGCTTAAAAACAATCCATTAGAACTGACTAGATCAACAGCATTTCTTAAACAAAATTTGCTGTTCTTTTATATCGTTGAATATTTCATGCAAACCAATATGACTGACGACCCTTTCGAGTCATTCGTTGAAGTCAGTATCGAGACAGCCTTAACGCTACTATTTATCGGCCTTATACTTTGCCTCAATAAAACCTTATATGCTTTTGTACAAACAACTACCGCTATCATATTTTGCACAAATATCGTCTCTCTTTTTATTATTCCGATTTTAGTCTGGCTGTCGCTCAATGAATATTTAGTCGGTTATTATGTATTAAGCTTAGTAGGCCTATGGGAACTTATTTTAATAGCCTATATTTTTAGAAAAACCCTAACAATCAACCTTTCTGCCAGCATTGCCTTAGCAGCCGTCTACTTTATCATTGTCTATATGAGCTCATTTTTTATTGGACAGATTTTAATTTAACACGCTCAAAAAGCGACTGATACTCTCTTGCCGCCTGTTCAGGCTGTTCATTAAACAAGCCACCAATTACGGCCAACACATCAGCACCTGCCTTTAATAATAACGAACCATTTTCTGGAAGTATGCCACCAATTGCGACGATCGGAATAGAGAGCTCCTGCTTTGCTAGACTTAAGGTTTCAAGACTTGCAGGTTTTGCTAAGGGTTTAGATGAAGAAGGAAAAAATCGTCCAAAGGCAACATAGTTGACTCCTTGAGATTGAGCTTCTAGCGCATAATCAATCGAATCATAACAAGATACACCTATAATAGCCTGTTGGCCTAAACGCTGACGAGCTCGTTCAATAGAGCCATCATCTCTCCCAATATGAACGCCGTCTGCCCCAATCCTTGCCGCCAAATCCACATCATCATTAATCAACAAAGGCACTTTGTATTGTTGACACAATTTGAGTAATCGACTGGCCAATAGCTCGGCATCTTGCGGCTGTTTATCCCGGTATTGCACGACTACTGCACCTCCTTTAAGAGCCGATTCAACCTCATTGACTACGGTGTCTAGCGATTTATGTTCTGTTTGGGTAATGGCATATAAGCCGTTGCTAGGAAAATTCATGCGCCATCTTCCATCCAAAAGAACCGATTCGGATTATATTGACCTTTACCCGGTTGATAAGCACTACTTAAGGAGTTCCAGGTATATTCTTGCGCTTCCATGACTGCCTGAACAGGCTCTAAGCCATGAGCTAACAACGCGGCAATACTAGACGCCAAGGTACATCCTGATCCATGATAACTAGCAGGCAAACGATCCCAAGTGTAAGTCTCCCAGACCCGATCATCATGAAATAACTGATTACTCACAGACGGCGTATCTTCATGACTGCCAGTAATTAAAACATAGTCACAACCTAATTCTAATAAAGCTAGCCCACAATCTTCTAAGTCATCTAGTCCCGTTAATTTACGTGCCTCCTCGCTATTAGGTATTAACAACGTTGTGCAAGGTAATAGTAAATCAACGATAGTCGAAATTAAACGTTCATTAGATAACTCAGCACCACCACCGGCTGCTAATACAGGGTCTAATACCACTGGGATATGCGGATATTGTTTTAAAATCGAATATATCGCTAAAGCCGTTTCATGATGACCAATTAAACCAATTTTAAAGACATCAACAGCTAAATCATTTAATAGGGTATTGGCTTGACTAATAATAGCTGCCGAGCTTTGCGGTATCAGTTTTTTAACATTGCAAGTATCTTGTTCTGTCAACGCGGTGATAATACTGGCAGAATGACATTGATGACTTACGATGGTCTCTATATCGGCTTGTATCCCCGCACCACCGCTAGGATCATGGCCTGAAAAAGATAAGACGACTGGACGTTTAAGGGACATAAGATTTCCATAGTGAATGATTTTAAATGAAGTAAGTCAATATAGTTACAATCTGAATCAATGCAAATACTACTACAGAATTAACAAACACCGTAGGGGCGTGTTGCATACGCCCCGCCCCTACCAGCCATCACTACAAAAATCAAGGTAGCGCTAATTACAGTTGTAGGCCGGAATAAGGCTTTTCGAGCGTAAGCGAGTAAAGCGTTTCCGGCAT
>CAIZMK010000276.1 GCA_903934035.1 uncultured Methylococcaceae bacterium | reverse complement strand
TTTCTTAAAGCCACCTAACCATTGTTCGCGCTCAGTATGCTCTGTTAACCAGGTATAGGGAGAGGCTATTAATAATAGCCCTCCACTATTCAAGCGCTCATGCACAGACTTTAAAAATTTTGCAGGACTGTATAAACGATCGATTAAGTTTACGGCAATAATAAGATCATAGCCCCTGAAGTGAGGCTTGAGATTACAAGCATCGCCTTGAAAAAAAGCAACCTTACTTTGCAAACCATCGAGTTGAAGATCAGATAATTTTCGCTCATGATAAGAAACAAGTTCACCTTCATCAGTTAGGGTGTAACGCACAATACCTTGTTCAGCTAACTGTAGGCCTAGATCAATGAAGCGAGCTGAAAAATCAATTCCTGTTACTTGTGAGAAATGACGAGCTAGCTCAAAGCTTGAGCGCCCTGTTGCACAACCCAAATCTAAGGCATTGCCCATAGTTTTATTGCCCATCGCCTCAATGGCCAGTTCGGCAATTTTCTTTGGAAAATTATCGACTCCGAAATATTGGTCGCCATAATGAAATTCAGCATATTCAGAAAGCTGTTTATCTGTCTCGTAAATCGATGAAGAAGACTGTAAAGCTGATTCTGCAGCCACATAACGAAACCCTGCATGTTGAAAGAAATGGCGACGAAATGCATATCGAGCGCTTGCAAGTGTTTCGTTACCAGTAGATATCCAAGAGCCACCTTTAATTAAATTATGGCGGGTATCGAAGGTCGGCGCGGTAAAGTCGTCATAACAAGGATGTACTTCAAAACCTTCGAAAGGATATATCGGCGTTTCAGTCCATTGCCAGACATTACCCGTTACATCGTAAAGATTGCCATGTCTAAAGCTATTAACTGGGCAAGGTGACGCACCATGGTCTAAATGAATATTGGATAAAGCGGGACTATCACAAGGGATTTGATCTAGCCCGGACTGATCATACATGCTCTGCCACTCATCTTCGGTGGGTAATCTTATGGGTAAGCCTGTAGTTATTTTTTTCCAATTACAAAAAGCCTTAGCTTCATGATAATTAACTTCAACTGGCCAATCCCAAGGCATCGCAATCTCTTCGAGCATCAATCGCAAAGCCCAACTCTCATCTGTTTTAAGCCAAAAGGTTGGCTGAGTGGCTTTAGTGTAAGTTTTCCAAGCTAAGCCTTCGCTTTCCCAATAGCTGTCATTCTGGTAACCACCCGCCTCAAAAAACCCCAGAAACTCGGCATTACTCACCAAAAACTGGCTTGCTTTAAAGGCACTGACCTCAGACTCATGATGGCCGAACTCGTTATCCCAACCATAATAGTCAGTGTCCTTGCCTATACCTATCGTGATCTTACCAGCAGCGATATCCACTAATTTATTTTGAGGAGCCGCACTGCTTTTAAGCTGAGGCTGCCATGCTGGGTGTTTTTTAAGGTAACTAAGCTTATGTTGTCGTATGAGAACTGAGGAGGTTTCTAAATGAATTCTTTCATGCTCTATGCCCATCAAAATAATCCACCAAGGGCTATTCCAATCGATGGGTAACTGTAATGGGGTAGTCGTTATTAGGCCATCAACTAAGTCTCGAACGCTGTTACGATAAGTCATAACTTCAGAAACACTGGGCCAGTCATAATGGCTATCGTTTAAGTCATCCCAGCTCATCTCATCTACGCCAACTGCAAACATAGCTTCTAAACGAGGATTAAGACGTTCTTTGATAAGACCAGAAATCAGTAATTTGTTGACAAAAAAAGTGGCTGTATGTCCCAGATAAAATATCAAAGGATGGCGCAATGCTATCGGCTTACGAAAATAAGCTTCTTCATTGGCTAAAGTCTCATATAATTGTTCATAGCGATCAAGAGTGACATGGAAATAGCTGCGGATTTCCTCTCGCTTATGCTCAGGATGACTGCCATTTAGTAGGGGGGTTCGCTGGAATAAGTGTTGAGGTTTTTTAATTTGCATAAGATTTTTATAACATCATTTAGACTAATAGCAATTTTAAATAAAGATAGTTGGATCGAAAATATTAGCGCACCTATTAAAGGCTTGATTGTAGCTAATTTAGGTAAAAACTTCTAATACCGAATAACCCTACTAATTCCTGACAAAAATATTTAACCCGCGGTCTTTGCTTTAAATAAACTTTTTTGGCAGTCAACTTCAATGTTTTTGATTGGTCGATTTGCGACTGTAATCTATAATTTAATTTGTGAAGTAATTCAATTGTAGGAGTGGCTTTGTCTCTTAACTGTGGGCAGTAACAATTATCGGAATCAAAACTCATGAGTTTTGATTCCAAAAATAAATCATCAGGAACTTTCTAAGTATGGCTTTTAATTTCGACACCCCGACTAATCGCCTAGATACCGACTCGCTTCGCTGGGATACTTTTGATCACCAAAAAGTCTTACCACTCTGGGTGGCGGATATGGACTTTCAATCGCCTCCTTGCGTCATTGAAGCTCTCACTAAAAGGGTACAAGATGGGGTGTATGGCTACACTCACGCCCCCCTAGAATTAAATCGATTGATTGCTAAATACTTATTAGAACACTATCACTGGCAAATAGATCCAGACTGGATAGTGATACTACCCAGTGTTGTTTCAGGGCTTTACACTGCAGTTCAACAACTGACCCAGCAGGATGAAAAGGTACTCCTCCCCAATCCAATCTATCATCATTTTAAACTTGCCTGCACTAGTGCAAACCGACAATTTGAACAGATGCAATTACAGCTAGAAAATGAACGCTGGGTTTTACCTAATGACAGCTTAGCAAACCTTGTCACTCATAAAACTAAGCTAGCTTTATTATGTAATCCTCAAAATCCTGGCTCTACCGTCTTTACTGAACTCGAATTGAGAGCTTTCGGGGATTTCTGCATTGAACATGATTTATGGATTTGCTCGGATGAAATCCATGCAGGACTGGTACTAGATGAATATAAAAGCCATATTCCAATCGCAAGCTTAAGTAAGGAGATATCTCTAAGAACCGTTACCCTAATGTCTTTCAATAAAACCTTTAACTTTCCTGGAACTGGCTTAGCATGGGCAGTAGCAGAAAATCCAAAACTACGAACAGCCATGCAATTTAGCCTTAATGAAACCATTGCCCCACCCTCGCTATTCGCTTATACAGCAAGCCTAGCGACTCTAAAGGACGGTGAACCTTGGAGACAAGAGCTGATTCAATACCTGAGAGTGAATCGCGACCTCATTAAAAATACTATTGCAGACATAGATAAGCTCAGTATCGGAAAGATGGAGGCTAGTTATTTGGCTTGGATTGATTGCAGTCACCTTAACTATCAAAATCCTCACCAACTATTGCTTGAGGCAGGACTAGCAACGTCTCCTGGTAGCCAATTTGGTCTAGCCAACTTTATTAGACTTAACTTTGGCACCCAAAGAGCACGGTTAAATCAGGCTTTAGAAATTATCAGGAAGACTTGCTATTGATTCAGCGATTAGCTCGTAGGGTGCAATAGGTTTAGCCTGAACACCCTACAGATTGCGAGTTGCTTATAAAATCAGCCTACTCCCACTCTATTGTCGCTGGTGGTTTGCCTGATATGTCATAGGCTACGCGAGAAATACCGGGCACTTCGTTAATGATACGACGTGATATTAAGTCTAGGAATTCATAAGGCAAATGGGCCCAACGTGCGGTCATAAAATCTATGGTTTCAACGGCTCGAATGGCAATGACATAATCATATCGCCTGCCATCACCCATGACACCGACTGATTTAACCGGTAAAAATACTGCAAAAGCTTGACTGACTTTGTTGTATAAGTCGTGACGATACAATTCTTCGATAAATATCGCATCGGCTAGTCTTAGTAAATCGGCATATTCTTTTTTAACTTGACCTAAGATTCTTACACCTAAGCCAGGCCCTGGAAATGGATGACGAAACACCATGTCTGCCGGCAAACCTAACTCTAAGCCTAGCTTTCTGACTTCATCTTTGAATAACTCACGTAGAGGCTCAACTAGCTTTAAGAGCATGTTTTCTGGCAAGCCGCCTACGTTATGATGCGATTTAATCAAATGCGCCTTACCGCTTTTAGAACCGGCAGACTCGATTACATCGGGATAAATAGTGCCTTGCGCTAACCATTTAGCATTGGTTATTTTTGCTGCTTCTTCATCGAAGATTTCTATAAATAAATTACCGATAATTTTTCGCTTCTGCTCAGGATCATCAATGCCCTCCAAAGCATCTAAGTAAAGCTGTTCGGCATTGACTCTAATGACTTTAACGCCCATGTGTTCTGCAAAGGTCGCCATGACTTGATCGCCTTCATGCAAACGTAGCAAACCCGTATCAACAAACACGCAAGTTAACTGATCTTTAATGGCTTTATGTAATAAGGCCGCAACCACCGATGAATCTACGCCGCCCGATAAGCCTAAGATGACGTGATCAGTACCGACTTTTTCTTGCACGGCTTTTATACTATCTTCAATGATATTACTGGCCGTCCAAAGCGCCTCACAGCCACAAATATCTAAGACAAAGCGCGATAATATACGTCCGCCTTGTTTTGTGTGTGTTACTTCTGGATGAAATTGCAGGGCATAGAAATCTTTTTCTTCATTCGCTATGCCAGCAATCGGTGCACCATCAGAACTTGCTATTAGTTTAAAACCCTCTGGTAATTCAACGACTCTATCACCATGACTCATCCATACATCCAGCAAGCCGTAACCTTCTGGAGATAAATGATCTTCTATCTCAACTAAAAGCTTAGAATGGCCACGCGCTCTAATTTGGGCATAACCAAATTCACGATGATCGGAACTTTCTACCTTACCGCCCATTTGCTCGGTCATAGTCTGCATACCGTAACAAATACCTAAGACTGGCACACCTAATTCAAAAACACTCTGCGGTGCTCGCGGCGTGTCACCAACAGTAACGGTATCGGGACCACCCGACAAAATAATCCCATTTGGAGAAAAAGCTTTGATTTCAGCTTCAGTGCATTCACAGGAATTAATTTCACAATAAACACCTATTTCACGGATGCGCCTAGCGATTAACTGGGTGTATTGCGAACCGAAATCTAAGATTAGGATTTTATGGGTATGGATATTAGGGGCTATTTGTTGCGTCACAATGAAACTCTTTTTAGTGATGTAATCTGCTCCTTCTAAAGGCGCAGATTACAATGTGGGGTTAATAGACTGCTTTTAATTTGATGACAACATTAGAAAAACTCTAACCGAACAGACTGGTTATTCAGCTCGATAATTAGGGGCTTCTTTAGTAATAGTCACATCGTGAACATGACTTTCTCTCATACCGGCACTAGTGACTCGTACAAACTGTGCTTTATCATGCATAATTTCTATCGTTTGGCTGCCTGTATAACCCATGCTGGCACGAATACCACCGAGTAGTTGATGCACAACCGCTAGTAAACTACCTTTATAAGGCACTCGACCTTCAATACCTTCTGGTACCAGCTTTTCTACAGAATCGGCTTCTTGAAAATACCGATCGCTAGAACCTTGTTGTTGAGCCATGGCACCGAGTGAGCCCATACCACGATAGGATTTATACGATCGTCCTTGGAATAACTCAACTTCGCCGGGTGCTTCTTCTGTACCTGCAAACATGCCACCTAACATCACGGCATGAGCACCCGCTGCTAAGGCTTTAGCAACATCTCCAGAATAACGAATACCGCCATCAGCAATCAATGGTACACCGGTGCCTTTTAAGGCATCAGCGACATTACTTACCGCTGTAATCTGAGGCACACCCACGCCAGCGACTATGCGAGTGGTACAAATAGAACCAGGACCAATACCCACTTTAACGCCATCAGCACCAGCCTCTACCAACGCTAAAGCTGCCTCAGCTGTGGCAATATTGCCACCAATAACTTGTACTGAGGGATAATTTTCTTTAACCCAACGGACCTTATCTAAGACACCTTGTGAGTGCCCATGTGCTGTATCAACAATGATAACGTCTACGCCAGCCTCAACCAAGGCAGCTACTCGATCTTCTGTGCCCTGCCCTGTTCCGACTGCGGCACCCACACGCAGACGCTCTAAATCATCTTTGCAAGCCAGAGGATAATCTTTAGCTTTTTGTATATCTTTTACGGTAATCATGCCGCGCAAATGAAAAGAGGAATTTACAACCAATACTTTTTCGATGCGATGTTTATGTAATAAAGCCACCACTTCTTTACGATCGGCATTTTCATTAACAGTTATTAAACGCTCTTTAGGTGTCATCACCATTGAAACAGGTTCATCATAACGTGTTTCAAAGCGTAAATCGCGACTGGTTACAATACCAACTAATTCGTCACCATTAACTACTGGTACACCAGAAATATTTTTTGCGCGTGTTAATTTAATGACATCGCGGATACTCACATTAGGAGAAACCGTAATTGGATCTTTAATCACCCCACTCTCATATTTTTTAACATGACGAACTTCTCTAGCTTGCTGTTCTATCGTCATGTTTTTATGAATAATACCGATACCACCTTCCTGTGCAATCGCTATAGCAAGTCTAGCTTCAGTAACCGTATCCATAGCCGCTGAAACCAACGGAATATTAAGGGAAATAGTACGAGTTAACTGAGTCTTCATTTCTACATCACGAGGTAGCACAGTAGAATGCGCAGGCACTAATAAAACGTCATCGAACGTGAGCGCTTCCTGAATAATTTGCATAAACCACACCTAACCATCACTAAAATAACTTGCTATTATACGGTGAGTTGGCGTACTACTGTAGTACTAAAATACTATCAGCTCATTAGACTCACTATTTATTTCAATATTTGTGCATTAATTACGGCTCTATAAAGCCACAGCAACAACACTAAAGCCTGATTGACGCTACAAAATTGCACTGCTTTCGTGCGCATCTATAGAGTTTACGCACCATTTCAAAACACACTCACACAACAAAAAAACTTAACCAATTGTTTTTATAACCAAATATAAATGGCATGACTTCTGCTTTAAATAAGTTAATCGCCCTATTCAATAACGAACACCTAGGGCCACACAAAGGATCCACCCACTGCTGGATGCCGTTTTTTAAATCTATTAGTAGAGGTTTCATATGCATATTAGCTATCTTACTTTCATGATTGTTCTCTTAGTGCTGCTCTGCACAGGTTTAGGCGTACTTTTTCTACACAATGAGTTACTACGCAAAAAAAGCATGAACTGGCTTTACTTATTAACAGGCGCACTGGCGATTTATTGCATTGAACAAGCCAAATACACCCAACCCTTTCAACACACTATTATTTTAGTAGCAGCACTGTTTTTGATTCCTATCACTATCGATAGCATTGTGGATAGAGGCCATAAACTTCAGCGTTAACAACTATTGACTAGTCGAGGATGAATAACCATCACCTTCGACTAGCCTTGAATAATTAGACTATCAACTTAGGACGGGCCCATCGCAAAGCTTAACCGCTCACCTTATTTTGATAGCTCAAAAGAACAAATAAATCTATTAAAGTCATTACCGGCAGCAAAACTGATAAAATAACACAATATCATTTTTCACATTAAAATCTATTGTGCTGCTCAAAAAAATAGAACCACTACTTTTTATCACCTTGGTCATACTGTTACACGCCCTGCTTTTAACATGGCTAAAACACCCAGAGCCCACTCAAGGACCAATGCCTTTCAAAATAGAGGCTACTTTAATTGGCAGCAACTCAAACAAATCGAAACCTAGCAAGATAACACCGCCCATTCCAACACCTACAACAGCTAAACCCACTCCTAAGCCGGAAATAAAAAAAACAGCTCCCGCAAAGGAAAAACCAGTTGATGTAGTGGAAATAGAAAAACTTATAAAGACACAGTCAACTAAGCAAGTAACCAGAAAAGTAAATGTTCAAGCTGATGAGCAAAAGGCTCAAGCTGTATCAGCCTCTATGGTTATACCTCCACCAGGCAAAACATCTGCTAAAGATAACTTTCCAATCAGCGACATTCGAAATCCGAGTCCAGAATATCCAGAAATGGGAATTTTTCTTGGCTACCAAGGTGATGTTATTGTACGAATAAAAGTTTCGGCGAAAGGCGAAAGCTTAGGCGTTGAGATACTGCGCAGTAGCGGTCATAAGATTTTAGATGATTCAGCTACTAATGCTTTAAGGAAGTGGCGATTTACACCAAGCAAACATGATAATACGCCCATGAATGACTCTGTAATTATTACAGTCTCTTATGTTTTGTATGATAGGAATAAATAATATTAGATATTACGCAGCAATTCGGGGGGACTAAAAAACAAATAATGCAGTCGCATCGCGACAATTGTTTGAATCGATTTATCCCACCCAAGGGTGACTGCCCACAGCCAAGCAATTGTAAGGGCGAATCTGCCGCCCCTACAGGTGAAACGATTTTTTCACATCCTTAGCTGTGGGCAGTTAAGTAGGTCGGGTTACACTATCGCTAACCCGACCTTCATAAAATCTTAACCGTCAACGCAGACACATCCTAAACACCACTCGTAGCATTTAGCTTATTCATTACCGCAGCTAGATCGCCCGCAACCATCTGGGCCACGAAACTTCGACCATAATCAGATGCTTCAGTCAATAATTCAAATTCTGGCTTAGATGGCGTAGACAATACAAAGTCTGCCACCACTTTTCCAGGAGGTGGCCTACCGATACCTAACCTTAAACGATAAAAATCTTTAGAGCCTAGATGAGCAATAATATCTCTTAAGCCATTATGACCGGCATGACCGCCTTCTTTTTTGAGCTTAACGACACCGGGATTAAAATCTAACTCATCATGAACAACCAGAATTTCTTCAGGCAGTAATTTATAATATCTAGCGGCTTTTCCAACAGATAACCCACTTCTATTCATAAAAGTATCGGGCTTTAGCAGCATGACTTTTCCGCTTGCAACGCTGCCTTCTGAAAACAAACCTTGAAATCTAGACTCATTAGCCCAAGCGCAGCCTAATTCAGTTGCTAAGGCGTCTAAAAACAAAAACCCGGCATTATGCCGGGTCTTTTCGTACTGACGACCTGGATTACCCAGACCGACTATCAGTTTAATCATTTTTATGCAGCAGCGTCATCTTTGCTAGCTTTTGACGCCATCATAGAAGCAACTGGCAAATTGTGATCAGCACCTTGAGCCAAAGCCACAATCTCAACACCTGTAGGCAACACTAGATCAGATAAATGCAATGTTGCACCAATATCAAGGTTAGCCAAATTTACTTCAATAAATTCAGGCAAGAACATAGGTAAACAAGTAATTTCTACATCAACCATTGAATGAGCTGCAATACCGCCTTTCTTTCCACCTATTGAGGTATGTTCATTAGTGAAATGTAAAGGCACATGAACCTTTACCACTTCTGACATATTTACTCTTAAGAAATCTAAATGCTGAATTTGAAATCTTGCAGGATTACGTTGTACGCCTTTAAGAATAGCTTTTTCAGTTTTACCATCAATAGTGACATCTAAGACATGCGAATAAACCGCTTCATGCTCAAGATGCTTAATAACTTCATTGTGATTCAAAACCAGCATTTGAGGTTCACTATGACCACCGTAAATTACAGCAGGTACAGTACCTGCACGACGTGCTCTTCTTGCTGCACTTTTACCTGAACATTCACGACTATCAGCAATAAATTCAAATACGTTAGACATTTTTCCTCACCCTTTTTCTGAAGCCCATACAATGTATGTATGAACATTAAATTCTATCTATAATTATGTTAATCGACGTAAAGCGAACTTACTGATTCACCTACAGCTATACGCCTTATGGTCTCAGCCAGCATTTCTGCAACACTTAACTGCCTAATTCTTCCTGACTCAATAGCTAATTGACTTAACGGAATAGTATCAGTAACAACTAATTCATCAAGCTCAGATCCATTTATGTTTTTCATAGCAGCACCTGACAACACAGCATGAGTACAATAAGCAACAACTTTTATAGCACCGTGCTTTTTTAGTGCAGCAGCGGCGTGACATAAAGTACCGGCAGTATCGACTAAATCATCAATTAAAACACAGGTTCTGCCGTTGACATCTCCGATGATATGCATAATCTCTGAAACATTAGCTTTAGGTCTACGCTTATCAATAATAGCAAGATCTGCATCATCAAGTCGTTTAGCTAAGGCTCGCGCTCTAACTACACCACCAACATCTGGCGAAACAACAATTAAATCCTTATATTGTTGACGCCATACATCACCTAAAAGTATAGGAGATGAATAAACATTATCTACAGGAATATCAAAGAAACCCTGAATCTGATCAGCATGCAAATCAACCGTTAAAACTCGGTGAGCACCTGCTTGCTCAATCATTTTTGCTACTAGCTTAGCACTGATAGGAACACGAGCTGATCGAGAACGCCTGTCTTGCCTAGCATAACCGTAGTAAGGTAATACTGCAGTAATCCGTGATGCAGAAGCTCTTTTAAGGGCATCAATCATCACCAATAATTCCATTAAATTCTCGTTAGTAGGGGAACAAGTCGGCTGTATGACAAAAACATCCTTACCACGGACATTTTCTTCAATTTCTACAGCTATCTCTCCATCACTAAATCTACCGACAGTGGCCATTCCTAGGCGCATATTAAGTTTCTTAACGATACCCTCAGACAAAGCTAAGTTAGCGTTTCCAGAAAACACCATCATAGGGGTGTCGTTCATTCAAGCACTCCTATACGAATTTAATTAAAAAATAAAAAATGGCTGGGTCGCAAGGATTCGAACCTTGGTATGCGGAGATCAAAACCCCGTGCCTTACCGCTTGGCGACGACCCAATTATTCATTGGTATAGCATTACTCATTAAGCTTTGAAGTCAGTGGAGATACATTAACTCCCTTGCTCAGAAAAACCTGCCACTTATACTCTAGTGACTCAAAGGCATTTAAAGCCTCTGACTCTGAATCAAATTGAGCAAATACACAAGCCCCTGTTCCTGTTAATCTTGCCTCTGCAAATGCAGACAAATCAACTAAAGCTTCTTTAACTACTGGGTAACTCTGACAAACAACCTCAACGCAATCGTTTTGGTGCTGACCTGCTATAAAGTCGGCTATTTTGATCGATTTACTATCTCGTGTCAAATTTTTAGCAGAAAAAATTTCTTTTGTATTCACATGACAATCTGGCTTTATAACTACAACCCACTGCTCTGCCGGGAATATTTTCTCTAATTTCTCACCCACACCTTCAGCCCAAGCAGAATAGCCATAAACGAACACTGGTACATCAGCACCTAAAGCAAGCCCTAACTCCATTAATTTTTCTACAGATAACTGCAAATCCCACAATTGATTCAATACGACCAAGGTTGTTGCCGCATCGGAACTACCACCTCCCAACCCCCCGCCCATAGGCAAGTTTTTTTCCACCTCTATGCAAACACCTGACTGACATCCTGTCACAGCTTTTAACAACTGCGCTGCCCTTACCGTTAAGTCATCAGCTTCTGCCACACCTGGAATCGTTTTTTGAAGACTCACTCGACCGTCATTTACTGGGTGAAAAGTAATCCAGTCACATAACTCAATAAATTGAAATACCGTTTGCAACAGATGATAACCATCAGACCTTTGCCCAACGATGCGTAACATTAAATTTAATTTAGCAGGTGCAGGCCATCTCTGCGCCCACTCCATCTTATTACTGAACTGTTGCATCATTTAAAACCCACTGATCTATAATTAATTTTAATTTGAGCTGCTCATTACTAACAGAAATTTTGTAAGGCATAAGACGACTATCAACCGGCTGCGTTTGTTTGTAATCAATCAACCAACCAGCCTGCGTAAAGCCAGTAGGTGTCAAGTTATAGCGACTGCTCGGCTCAGGCACACCCACCACCCAATAGCGCAAAGATTGCACCGGAACAAACAAACCCAACTGCTGATTTATAAAGAGCTCTGGCTGCGTTGATGTTAGCGGCTTATTATCTCCCCTATCAATAGTCACCAAATTTCCACTCAATTGAATAAAGGTAGCACCCTGCCCCAAAGGTCCCGCTAATTTTATTTTCTCGTCATCAACCGTATGAACCCAATTAACACTGGCCGACCATGCGTCATTCTTCCCTGTTATAGCCAATCGCCCATCAAACGACCATCGCTGTAGCTTATATAAGGACTGTCTAGCTTGCGTTTCATAACGAGGTTCTGGCACTGTCGGCACAGAAGAACATCCTGAAACCAATAAGACTAATAAACCGACAACGAGCTGTATCATTTTATTTTTAAGCATTACTGATTAGCACCGCGAAACAGCCTGCGCTTTATATTAAGTAAATACTCATCATCTGGAGCTGCGTTAATGGCTTTATCAAACAACTCTTTCGCCTCACCTTGCCTACCTAGACTCGACAATACTTCAATGAGATGCGAAGCTATTTCGTTCTCTTGCTGTCTTTCATAAGCTTGCTGCAAATAACTCAAGGCCTTTTCTGCATGACCAAGCTTAAATTGCAACCAACCATAACTATCAATCACAACCGCTGAATTTGGCTCTAAATTTAGAGCTCTTTGCAAATACAATTCCGCATCTGCATAGCGTGATGGCTGATTTAACAGCGTATATCCCAAGGCATTTAAAGATTCAACGTTATCAGGCTCTACTGCCAATATCTTTTTTAGATCTGCCTCCACTAAAGCAGCCTTATCAAGACGCTCTGCGATTAGAGCACGAGTATATAGAAATTCTTTTTGATCAGGAAAATCAAGCAAAGCATCTGTTAAGACATTAAAGGCTCGCTCATATTGCTTTTGTTGATTATAAAGCTCTGCCTGCACTAATATAAGCTGTGGTTTTTGTTTAGGGAATTTTGACTGCACCTGAGCTATTCTTTGATCAGCTTCCGCATATTGCTTATCTTTGGCTAACAATGAAATACCAGCAACTGCAGCATCAAAAACCAAAGGCCCCTCTACTACCTTATTAAACCAGACCAAGGCCTGCTTAATATCACCCTGTTTTTCTGCTAACTTTCCTCGATAAAATAGTGCTTGATACTTCCATTCAGGCTGATCCATTAATGATTCAAATATTGCTTCAGCCTTGCCATCTTTATCTAATTGATAATAAACTAAAGCCTCTGCGAACTTACTTTCCAAATCTTTAGTATCACTGGCTATGAGTCCCTGATAAACCTCAAGCGCAGCCTCATACTCTTTATCCTTGATTAATACCTGAGCTAACATTTTGCTGATTTTTGCATTAGTAGGATATTTACCAATCGCATCCTTCAATAGAGACTTAGCCTTAGTCAAGTCACCAGAAAATACTGCTATCTGCGCTTGAAACATCAGCGCCTTATCCCAACCTGGGTGAGCAGCTAAAGCTTGCTCAATCTTACGCTCAGCTAAACCTTTATCATTCATCTGCATGGCTAACAAAGACTGCATAAAATATATCTCAGCTTGATTAGGCGATTGATTAGCCAGCGTTTCCAAGACATCATAAACAAGACCCACCTTGCCATCTTTTTGAAAAGCAGCCGCCAATTCCTGTAATGCTGCTTCAAAGCCAGTCATATCAACTGCGAGCATAACTTTAAAATGCTCTGCTGCAGCCTGCTTATCGCCCATTTTTAAAGCTGATAATGCAGCAATTTTTCTAGCTGTTAGATTATTACCATCCAAACTTAACCATAATTGCACAGTCTCATTTGTTTTGTAGCCATCTTTAATATACATGGCAATCATTGCCGCTCTTTCAGCTAACTTAGGATCATGAGCTTTCTTAGCAGCTTCCGTATAGCCTTCAATAGCAATGTCGAATTGACCTCTTTGTCCGGCAAGCTCTGCCGTCATCAGCATAAATAACACATCCGGATCAATTGCAGTTTTTTCTATTTTTTGCGGAGACTTTTCTTTAGGTTCTAAAACCTTAACAGGAACATTCACTGTTTCAGGCTGATCCGCTTTACCAGCAAAATCAGCGCAACTACTCAAAAGCACAAGGGTTATTGCTGAAAAAACTCTAAAAATTACCACACACAATCCTATTTATGACTCAATACAAGATGACTATAGATTATCAGAAAAACCTTCTGATTTAGATAGCTGATTTTTTCCATTTGGATAAAGCTATTATATTTCTTAGAATACACGGCAATGATACGGATATTTTAGCTAAAATCTATGGGGGCCATGAAAGCCTTCTAACACCACTCTTAGCTAACAATAAACACAAGCCCATGTCGCTTTACGCATAAATATTAACTGATTCAACAGAGACCTACTTAAAATAATAATGACTTTTCTTGCCGTAGGGATTAATTACAATAGCGCACCGGTATCTATACGCGAGCGCCTATCATTTCCCGCTGAAATGCTCGCTACTTCACTAAAAGACTTATGGCGAGTTAACGAAGTTAATGAAGTCGCCATTTTATCGACCTGCAACCGTACCGAATTTTATTGCACCGCCACTACTGCTAACCAACAAATACTGATTGATTGGGTCGCCAAAAACAAACAAATTAAACCTACCGATTTTGCGCCATATCTATATACACATACTGATAGCTCGGTGTGTAGACATATATTTAGAGTCGCTTGTGGACTAGATTCGATGATTCTAGGCGAACCACAAATTCTTGGCCAAATGAAAACCGCTTATCAAGCCGCCTACGACGCAGGCACTTTAGGCAAACGCTTAGGTAAATTATTTCAGCATACTTTTACTGCCGCCAAAAAAGTACGCACCGATACTGCCATAGGCTCTAGCCCTGTGTCGGTCGCCTTTGCCGCCGTCCAAATGGCACAACAGATATTTGATAAATTGAGCGAACAAACAGCACTACTTATAGGTGCTGGTGAAACTATTGAATTAGCCGCCAGACACTTAACTCAACAAGGCATAGGCCGCTTAATTATCGCCAACCGAACCTACGATAAAGCCCATACTCTGGCAGCACAATTCAATGGCTACGCTATCGCACTTTCTGAATTACCCACCCATTTAGCAGAAGCTGACATTGTTATCTCCTCTACCGCCAGCCAATTACCCATCTTAGGTAAAGGTCGAGTTGAAAGCGCACTTAAAAAGCGTAAACACAAACCTATATTTATGGTTGATCTTGCCGTACCTCGTGATATTGAAGCGGAAGTCGCTCAATTAAGAGACGTCTACCTTTACACCGTTGATGATCTGCAACACACTATAGATCAGAACATGAACTCTCGCAGACTAGCTGCAGAACAAGCAGAAGAAATCATTGATACTCAAGTTGATTATTTCTTGGCTTGGCTAAGAGCCCAAGGCGCACAAACCTTAATTCAAGATTATCGTTACCAAGCCGAACAATCACGTGATGAAGCCTTACAAAAAGCCTTAGTCTTGCTCAAAAACGGTGTTTCTGCAGAAGAAGCCCTTAATAGACTAGCTCATAACTTAACCAATAAATTAACCCATACACCCAGCACCCAAATTAGAGCTGCCGCCGAAAACGAACGCCATGATTTACTGGCCGCAGCTAGCGAAATTTTTAAACTACATCAATCTTAATGAAACAATCCATATTACTTAAACTAGAAAGTCTCTGCGAACGCTATGACGAAATCGCAGCCTTATTGTCTGAACCCGAAGTACAAGGCAACCAAAACAGATTCCGATCTCTCAGCCAAGAATATGCGCAAATCGCTCCTCTAGTCGATTGCTACAAACGCTACGAACTTGCACAAGAAGACCTAGTCTCTGCTAAAGAAATGGCCAGTGACAACGATCCTGAGCTTCGAGAAATGGCCAAAGAAGAAGTCTTAGCCGCAGAAGCGCAAATCGAAGCACTAGAACTTGAATTACAAGTCTTGTTACTACCTAAAGACCCTAATGACAATCGCAATATTTTCTTAGAAGTCCGTGCTGGCACGGGTGGCGATGAAGCCGCTATATTTTCTGGCGATCTTTCACGCATGTATCAACGCTATGCCGAACGTAAAGGTTGGCAAACTGAAATCATCAGCGAGAATCAAGGCGACCATGGCGGCTATAAAGAGGTGATTTTGCGCATTACCGGCCGCGACGTGTATTCGCAATTAAAATTTGAATCGGGTGCACACCGTGTACAGCGTGTCCCAGAAACAGAATCACAAGGCCGCATACATACCTCTGCCTGCACCGTTGCGATCATGCCTGAAGTTGAAGAAGTCGATGCCATCGACATTAACCCTGCCGACCTTAAAGTAGACACCTTCCGCGCATCGGGTGCCGGTGGTCAGCACATTAACAAGACCGAATCGGCCATACGTATCACCCACATGCCCACCGGCACAGTCGTAGAATGTCAGGATGAACGTTCGCAACATAAAAACCGTGCTCGCGCCATGTCCTTACTGGCCTCTCGGTTATTATCAGCCGAACAAGAAAAACAACATGCGGAACAGTCTGCAACTAGAAAGCTACAAGTCGGTAGCGGTGATCGCTCTGAACGCATACGCACCTACAACTTTCCACAGGGTCGCTTAACCGACCATCGCATCAACTTAACGCTCTACAAACTCGATGACATCATGCAAGGCGGCTTAGAACAAGTCATTCAACCCTTGATTAGCGAACATCAAGCAGAACTCCTTACCCAACTGGGCGAAGATTAAACGCATGCAAGTGAAAACTGCACTCCAGACAGCAACAGAACTGCTATCGGAATCTGATTCTGCTGCGCTGGATGCGGAAGTGTTATTGTGCCTAGTTTTACAAAAACAGCGCTCTTATTTACGCGCTTGGCCAGAGCTAGAGTTGTCTACTGATTTAGCCTTACAATTTAGGACACTGATTAAACAGCGCCAACAAGGCACACCTATCGCTTATCTCACTGGCAATCGTGAATTTTGGTCACGGGACTTTCTAGTAACAAGTGATGTACTTATTCCTAGAGCCGATACAGAACAGCTCATCGAGCTATGCTTAGAATTAATACCAATAAATAAAGTTTGCAAGATTATAGATCTAGGTACTGGCTCAGGCATCATCGCCATCACCTTAGCTGCTGAAAGACCTCTAGCCGAACTAACCGGCACCGACCTTAGCTTGACTGCGCTATCAGTTGCCAAACTCAATGCCGAGAAACATCAGATTTCTAATGTGCAATTTTATCAAAGTAACTGGTTTGCCAATGTACCTGACGACACATTCCAAATGATCGTTAGCAATCCACCCTATATTGCTGAAGACGATGAGCATTTAAAGTTAGGTGATTTGCGCTTTGAACCCTCATCAGCGCTCATTGCTGCAGAATCGGGTCTAAGTGATATTAGGATTATTACTCATGAAGCTTATTCTCGCTTAGACAAAGGCGGCTACTTATTGATTGAACACGGTTATAATCAAGAGGAGCAAGTACAGGCTATTTTTAAGGACTGTAACTATCAACACATCCAAACTATCAACGACTTAGCCGGTTTACCTAGAGTCACTTACGGACAACGATCCACTATTTAAAAACTAACTATGACGCCAACAGAAATTCAAATACCTAGAAAACTTGCCAACCAATTATTGCATCTGGCGCAACAATCACCCAAGCATGAAATCTGTGGATTAGTCAGCAGTAAAAATGGCCTAGCCCAGCATTGTTATCCAATCAATAATGTTGCTGATCTGCCTCAGCAACACTTTTTGCTAGATGCCAGCCAACAAATTGCCGCCATGACCAAAATGCGCGATCTAGGCCAAGAATTATTCGCCATCTATCACTCACACCCAACAGCACCCGCAGTCCCTTCTAGCCAAGACTTAGCCTTATCCGCTTATCCAGCTGCCTTGTATTTGATTATTTCCCTGAATACCAAAGGCATACTAGAAATGCGTGGCTTTAGAATAAATCAAGAATCTGCACAAGAAATACCTTTAATATTAATTGCCTAGCTTTTGTTATAGGTAAAGCAGAGCGTCACTGCCCACAGTTAAGGATTTGTAGGGGCGAAATTATTCGCTACTTAATACAATCATCAAGGATACTGGGCGAATAAATTCGCCCCTACAGATGATTTTCTTTTTCTCAGCCCTTAAGTGTGGCGAGTTAGCGTAGCGTGAGAACGATGTATTGGCAGTGACGCACAGCACGGTAACGATATGACTGCCCTAAAACTACACTCAGTTATTGCGTAGGATTTTGTAACCACCATTGCTTAAAAGTTGGCGCTGTTGTTGAACCAATCACTTTTAGGTAAGCGGATAAATTACTGATGTCATTGGGGCACAGATAATTTTTAAACGCTGGCATACCACCTTCTGCGCCAGAAGTAACAGCCTCTTGAACATCGCCGCTTTCAGCTCCAGAAATATTAGGCCCCATACCACCCTTACCTTTATCACCATGACAACTGTAGCAATTTAAGCGCATATAGGCACGCCTCCCCTCTCCAACAGCTGTTAAAAAGGGTGCAGAGGGACAGTTAAGTGAACTTGTATCAATGGGAGCAGCTGCAATAGTTATATTGACTGTAGCTTGAGCCTTTCCACTCGTTGCACCAGTAGCAGTTACTGTATAACTTTTAGTTGCTTGAGCCAGCGCGGGAGTTCCACTAACAACTCCTTTACTATCAATCGTTAAACCCGTGGGGAGTGCAGGTGATACAGAAAAAGTCACAGTACCAACGAATCCAGCACTAGAATAAGGCTGACTTGAAGCAATGGTCTTTTTTACAGTTCCCGTCAGTGTTTGTAAAGTAGGGCTGATAATTGCAGTTACTACGGTACTTTTAGGTGTAAGTGAAGATGAAGATGCAGCTTGCGCTTGAGTGGCGCCTATTATGCTAAATAATAACAAACTGTGTATTAATGTGACTCTAAGGATGTTGCTAGCAAAAATTGTCATGATATTTACCTCGTGTTCCTAGAAGATTCGGCTGAGCCGAGACTTGGCTGGGTTATTGATGAATTCGAGTCAGGTTTAATGACAGGAATATGGTAAGTCGATAAAATTTTCTCAATTCTTTTTCGATTGCGCTCGATACTCTTTTCTAATCTTTCAGCAAACTCCGCTTCATCTTTTCTCACACCCATTGATATATCATACTCAAAAGGCATGATAGTCATTTCTGGATCAGCGGGAGCCGGCCTTACGGTTAAGTTCATAGCATATTTCTTAGCAAAAAAACCGCCTATTGGCCCCCATACAATGGCCGCATCGATTTTACCTTCAGCCACAGCAGAAATAATAAGACCTTGTGGGTCTTTTACAGAACTATCACCCCACATTGAAAAACCGACAATATTCTTAGCCAAACCATGCCGACCCAAGATCACTGCTGGAGGCGAATTAGCTCCGTCATTGCCTATCGAATGGATACCGATTTTTAAATTTTGTAACGCCGCATCATCATAAGATGTGATATTAAGATTTTCGTTTCGACGAGTCACTATGACATAACTAGAACGATAATAAGGCTGTGTCGTTAGCACTCTGTCAAAACGGCTAGGCACCCCAATAACAACATCACATCGATAAGCCCCCAAGGTTTGTCGAAAGAAATTTTGACGTTGTTTCAGCCATGTATAGCTAAGAGTCGCTTTCATATCTTTTGCCAAGAGCTTGGCAATTTGATTTTCAAAGCCCTGTTGTTTTTGGTTAGAAAAAGGCAAATTATCAGGGTCAGCGCAAACTCGGAGATACCCCCCTGCCATTGCTGGCGTAGATTCCAGCAATAACAAACAAAGAGCCAAAGCAATGCCTTGGTATCGAAACATGAGAGGTCTTTTTTTCTGAAAAAACATGAACAAGGCTCGCACTAAGGTGCAAGCTTATAAACATGCACTCTACCACCACCATTGGTAGCCGTTGTTGTTTCCGAACCAGTTCGACCCGGACAAGGTTTACCAGTCGCTGTAAAGCCGCCTGCCAACCAGCCTACTCCAGAAAACACCGCAACACGCTGCTTACCATCTGCGCCTTTGAAGCTAATAGGACTGCCAACCGTACTGCATTCTAAAGCGGTAGTAAATACCAACGCTCCAGTATCAGCATTTCGCGCTTTAAAAGTATTATCCAAGGTTCCATAAAAAATTAAATTTCCTGCGGTAGCCAGTACACCACCGTAAACAGGAGCAGGTTCAGGTATTGCCCATTTTCTGCTTCCAGTAGCCACATCCCAAGCGACCATTTCACCCATAAATTGTCCGGCTGGACCCAATTTTACAGCCATATCCATGCCCATGTAGGGCGCACCTGCGACGTATTCAGCTTTAAGACCTTCATAATCCATACATAAATTAAAGGTAGGCACGAAAAATGTATGCGTTTTAGGTGAGTAAGCCGAAGGCTCCCAACCTTTCATACCCATCGCAGAAGGGCAAATATTTTGAGTAACCGCCCCCTGATGAGTGGCTTTAACGGGGTTGCCATTTGAATCAAGATTAAGCACTGGCAATCCAGTGATTAAATCAATATGATCTGCCCAATTAATAGCCGCTGGCACCGCTCCAAAGCGGGGTGCGGATAAAACTTCACCAGTTAATCTATCAAAAGTATAAGCAAAGCCATTTTTATCAAAGTGGACTAAAACTTGACTGTGAGAGCCACTGGCTGTTGTTATTGGAGTAGCAAGATCAATCGGTGTGCTTTCGCTGACCGAATCATAATCCCATTGATCGTGAGGAGTGACTTGATAAATCCAACGCGCCTCACCTGTTGAAGCTTTTCTGGCAAAAACTGAAGCTCCCCATTTATTGTCTCCAGGGCGCTGATCAGCATTCCAAACACCCGGCTGGCTAGTGCCGTAAAACAATAAGTCATTAGTAGCATCATAAGTGATATATCCCCACACGGAACTTCCACCTTGCTGCCATTTATTGGTTTCCCAGCTACTAATACCTTGATCACCAGCTTTATCTTTGGCATAAAAAGACTGATAAGTATTAGGATTGATCATTACATCTTTATCAGAGCCTGTAGTGTAGGCTGTCCAGACTAAGGCACCGGTTGCGAGATCAAGTGCTTTAACCCAACCACGCACACCCATTTCCCCACTAGAGCTACCTAAAATGACTAGTGAACTGCCTGGCTTTGCTTGATTAGGCACAATCAATGTTGCCCCATTAGTGGTTACCCCGGTATGAGGATCAGCTAATGTGGTTCGCCATACTTGTTTACCAGTCAGCGCATTGACGGCTACGGTGGTGTCATCTAATGTGTTATAGACTACTAAACCATTAGCGTAAGAAGGCCCTCTATTAACCGTATCACAACAATTAACCCCAAAAGCATATCGATTGACTGTCGGCGTATAAGTCCACTTGGTTTTGCCTGTACTAAGATCATAGGCAGTAAGTACGTTTGGAAAGGGGGTGACAACATAAAGAGTAGAGCCAACGACAAGTGGCGTCCCCATATGACTGCCATTGACACCCGTTTGAAGAGCAAATTCCTGAATTAATTTTGGTTGAGCTAGGGTGCCGATAGTATTGAGATTTATGTCACTGAGTTCACTATAATGAGTGCCTTCGAGATTTCCACCATGACTAGTCCATTCGGCAGTTGTCCCGGTATTACCCGTTGCTAAAGCAGCACCCGTCCATAACAAAGAAAATCCAAATATTCGTAACAAGCCAGTGCGTATACTGTAAGAGTGCTGAAGATAATTCTTTTTGACTTTCATAAGCTATGGTTCCTCAATAGTAAAAGAATGATGAATTAAGTCAGATTTTGAAAGAGTCACTAAGTTAACCAAAACTAACTTAGCAACAACAATACACCTTAATTATTTAAATACCATTAAAATAATTAATGGTGTATTTAAATAATCATTAAATATCAGTAATCTATAATTTTAAAAATCCCCCTCGATCCCCCTTTTACAAAGGGGGACGCTAAAATCATAATACTTTCACAGTCTCGCAAGCTTATTTCCAAAACACCTGCACTAAACTCGCTATTGCAATTGTGCGGTGTTCTTTGCTGCCGGCAATCGAGTTCATTTCCACAAAAAGTCTTCCAACTATCGTTTGCGTTAATCTAATATAGCAATGTGGCTTCATGTACTGAAATCTGAAGAAAGGTGTTGGTTTGGTTTTTTAAGGCCGTTTCTACATAAGGTTCTGTTAGGACATCTACATAATGATAAAACTCAGATATCAGTGCATTTTGTTAAGCAAGACAATGTTCATAGTAGCGCACGAATACTAGAATTGCCCTTCAGAGTTGTATTGGCGCTTCATTAATGAGAGTGCTAAACACAAAATAATTTGTTTTGTTTCATTAATGAGAGCGTTAAATATAGAACAATCCGTTTTTGTTTCTTAACGAGAGCGCCAAATATAGAACAATCCGTTTTTGTTTCTTAACGAGAGCGCTAAATATAGAACAATCCGTTTTTGTTCCTTAACGATAGCGCTAAATACAGAACAATCCCATTTTGTTATCTAATGAAGGCCTTAAAAATAGAACAATCTGTTTTTGTTTCTTAATGAGAGTGCTAAATATAGCGCAATCCTATTTAATGCTCTATTGAGAGCATTAAATACAAATCTAGACTATTAACTTAACTGATGTTGCGCAGTCATTCATTGATTTTTAAAAAAATAATGGGATCGCTATGCTGATGATTTATTCAATTGGTTAATCGCAGCCGAGGGCGTTCGCTCCTCGGTTCTGTTTCTGGTCGTTAATCCATAGGTATCTAAACAATTAAAAAGCAATATCATTCCTGAAGCTCATGCGCCATTAGTAATCACAAACTGCGGGCTTAACTGTACATCCTTCG
>CAIZMK010000275.1 GCA_903934035.1 uncultured Methylococcaceae bacterium | reverse complement strand
TATGCAATACGCCCCTACGAAGCCCTCATCAGCCTAATGATTAACCGTCTTAAAATATATAACTTGGAACCCGATGCTAAAAAGACGTTTTATTAAACAGTTGCTCAATAGTCTTTTTGATTTGGCACCAATAATTGTGGTGGTATTGATCTTTCAGGTGCTCGTTATAGGTAAGTCGATAGCCGATGTTGATCGATTGATTACAGGTCTTCTTTTCGTGGTACTTGGGCTGTGTCTATTTATTCAGGGCATAGAACTTAGTCTACTGCCGTTGGGTGAGTCGATGGCCTATGATTTTGCTAAAAAAGGCAGTTTGTTC
Source organism: uncultured Methylococcaceae bacterium (assembly GCA_903934035.1). Lineage (GTDB taxonomy): Bacteria > Pseudomonadota > Gammaproteobacteria > Methylococcales > Methylomonadaceae > Methylobacter_C. The sequence continues at coordinate 20,958 of CAIZMK010000275.1, read as the reverse complement.
TGGTTATTAGGCTTCGCCTTTTGTTTGGGCTTTTCTGCAGCCATTGCCGAACCAGCACTTATTGTTCTAGTTGAAAAAGCAGCCCTTAGTGCGTCTAATCATCATCAAATTGACTCAACAGAAACTGCTAGCGCACATTATGCCTTAGGCCTGCGGTTCACAGTGGCCATTTCTGTTGGCTTAGCGATATTAATAGGCGTACTTAGAATTCTCAAAGGCTGGCCAGTCTATTACCCCGTTTTTTGCGCTTATGCGGGTATTGCTTTAATAACGCCGTTTGCACCCAAAGATATTATTGGTATTGCGTATGATTCAGGTAGTATTGCAACGGCAACCATTACTGTCCCTATTGTGACTGCTTTAGGGGTTGGCTTAGCCTCGGCTATTAAGGGGCGTAATCCGATTACTGATGGTTTTGGTTTGGTGGTGTTTGCCTCCTTGATGCCTATGATTTTCGTGATGATCTATGGGATAGCTTATGCTTGAATGGTTGTTACATATCGGTCTAAAGCTGGTTGAAGTGTGTATTAATATTTTACCTATCGCTTTGGTTATTAGCTGTTTTCAGGTTCTAGTGATACGTAAAGCGGTGGTTTATCCTAGAAAACTATTGATAGGCTTTGTTTTTGTACTCATTGGCATCGTGTTTTTTCTTGAAGGCCTAGACATGGCATTATTTCCTTTAGGAAACTTAATGGCCTCGCAATTAACGACTCCTGATTTTCTGGGGAATAACGCTGAATTAACTGATAGAGTCTGGCAAGATTATTATTGGGTTTATCTCTTTGCTGCTAGTTTGGGATTTGCTACGGCTCTAGCTGAACCTACTTTATTAGCGATAGCCATCAAAGTTCAACAAACTTCTGGTGGAGCTATTCGAGCTTGGGGTTTTCGCATTTCTGTTGCTATTGGCGTTGCGATTGGCTTAGCTTTGGGTACATTTCGCATAGTAACTGGCCTTGATCTGTATTATTTTATTATCGTAGGTTATCTGATCGTCATCATTCAGACCTTCTTTGTACCTAAATTAATTATTGCGCTGGCCTATGATTCAGGCAATATAACCACATCTATGGTGACGATACCTTTAGTCACTTCATTAGGATTTGGCTTGGCAGAGGCTATTCCTGGTCGAACGCCCTTAGTCGATGGCTTTGGTTTAATAGCCTTTGCCAGTTTATACCCAATTATTACTGTTTTAGCTTACGCGCAAATTGCACAATGGCTGGGTAAGCGCAAACACTTAACTAATACTTAAAGGAACATCATGCATTTCAAATTAATTATTGCTTTTGTCGAAGATGATAAAACCGACTTAGTGCTGGATACGGCTCGCCAGAGTGGTGCTAAAGGCGCTACGGTAATTAACCATGCTCGTGGTGAAGGTTTGAAACAGTCGAAAACATTTTTTGGCCTATCACTAGAATCTCCAAGAGATGTGTTGTTGTTTTTGGTTGAAGAGCATCTAAGTCGACATATATTAGAGAAAATTGCCAAAGTAGCTCAATTTGATAACCAGCCAGGTACAGGTATTGCCTTTCAGGTTGATGTTGAGGATGCTATTGGCGTAATGCGTCAAGTTGAAGAACTTACCCAAGAAATTGAGGATAAAATATGAGCATAAATAACGCGGTTATTCGCGTCAAAGATGTAATGAAAACCGATTTTGGAACTATTGAAGGTATTGCTACGGTTGCTGACGCCTTGATTAAAATGAAGTCGCTAAAGACAGCGGTACTGATTGTTAATAAGCGCAATGAAGATGATGAATATGGCATGTTAACGTCTGGCGATATCGCTAGGCACGTTTTAGCTAAAGACCGCGCTCCTGATCGAGTTAACGTCTATGAAATTATGAATAAGCCGATTATCTCTGTGCATCCCGATATGGATATTCGCTATTGTTCACGATTATTTGCTAATTATAATTTGGTGAGAGCCCCTGTTCTGGAAAACAAAAAGGTGATTGGTATGGTTAGTCCTAACTCATTAGTGCTAGATGGTTTGTATAAAACCTTTCAATAAATGGCATCCAGTCAAAAATAGCAGTACAATTCGCGCCTAGCAGAGTAAAGATGTTGAACGTGGATACCTCGGTTATCAATGTTGTAGTTCTGTTTTAACCGTAAGTATTTATTTTAGGAGTTTTCAAAATGGCAACAGGCACTGTAAAGTGGTTTAACAACACTAAAGGTTTTGGATTTATCGCACCAGCTGATGGAGGCGAAGATGTATTCGTACATCATTCTGTTATTCAAGGGGAAGGTTTTAAAACCCTGACAGAAGGTCAAACAGTTAGTTTTGATATCGAGTCTGGCCCTAAAGGCTTAACTGCCGTTAATGTTTATCCTAAATAAGGGTTAACGTTCAACAAAAAAAGGCTCTTGTTTATTAATAGCAAGAGCCTTTTTTTTGCGTGTTGAAAAAGTAGGTGAAAGGCTAAAGGCTAAGCAATTTAAGGTGCTATAGCTGCTAGGCTTAAATCTTTTTTCGCCTTTCGCCTTAAACCTTTCGCCTGTTCTTAACCCTTATTTCAAAGGACGTCCCTTAGCATCTTTATTTAGATGACCCGCTAAAAGTAATATAGCTTCTATAAAGCCCCAAAGTGCACCATAGCCAACCGTTACAGCGGTAAGTGCCAATTGAGCAAGCCCCATCTTGTAATAACCTAAATAAAAGCGATGCATACCGGTAAAGCCAAGTAACAAGGCCAAAGCTACGGCTACATATTTACGTTTAACGGCTTTAGGTGGTGTTAAATAAGCACCTACCAAATCAACTTTCTTCGCAGTAGTGCCATCGTTTTCAAAAGTCACATCATCGCCAATATCGGGCGGCACTTGTGCGACCCAATCGTCTAAATGAAATGTATAAGTTTCTGTTTCGCTTTTGATGGTTCCAGTATGATTGTCGGAATCAAAGCTTTCTATATGGCCTATCATTTATCTACCTACCTTAGTAATGTGAGCACTTTAATTTTATTGTTAGCGTGCTTATTTGCTATTGATGTTTAATAAAAGTTTATGTTGTGGTTAATTTTCTTGTAATCGGACAGCTAAAACATCACAGCTTGCGTGATGAAGAACTCCGTTAGCGGTTGAGCCTAATAATAAAGCCCAGCCATGACGGCCATGTGAACCGATAACGATTAAATCTACTTTATTTTCTTTTGCAATTCGAGTTATTTCTATTTTTGGGCTACCCATTTCCAGCCATTGTTGGTTTTCCTTGATCTCAAGTTGCTCGGCTATTTTTGCCAGTTGTTTTTTTGCATTAGCAATTAACTCGTTAGTAAAGTCGATGTTAAAGGGTATTTCGGCGCCATAGCCAGTATCGGTTAAAGGCAAATTATCGACTACATGAATAATACTTAGCTCGGCTTGATATTTAAGCGCTAAATCCTTTGCTCGTTGGCTAATAGCAGAGCTGTTTTCATAAAAATCCACTGCTAACAAAATATGTTTATAGTTGCTCATAATGTTTATCCTAGGTGATATTGATTATAGTTATTGAGTTCGTAGGTGGATCATTACTACCCACCAAATACTAAATCCCTATAGCTTTGGGTAGTCTGTAGGTCGTAATAAGACCATGCTAGCGTAGCGCGTGATGGCTTTTCTGGCACAGGGTCAATCCCTATGCCGGAAACGCTGTTCTCGCTTATGCTCGAAAGCCTTATTCCGGCCTACAGATGCCTGTTCAGAGTTAAGCATTTGAGACTGTGAAAGTATTCTTTTTATTCCTCTCTTTAGCAAAGAGGGGTTAGGGGAGATTTGATCTATTAAAAAATTATTATTAAATTTCAATAACCTATGACTTAATAAAATCCCCCTCGATCCCCCTTTTACAAAGGGGGAAGCTAAATTCATAATACTTTCACAGTCTCTGGCGCTTATCTAACCTAAAAACTTTAGGTCGGGTTACGCTGTCGCTAACCCAACCTACCTAATCAAAAATTAACTAGCCTGTAGTTGCAAAGCATGTCGTCTTAATGTCGAATCTTCTGGCAATGCAGACTGAGCGACCTCTAATTCTGCAGTTATTTTCTGCGCAGCATTCTCTTTAACAGGCGCTACTTCTGTAGTATCTAGTATTTCAAGTTGATTTTCATAATAAGTCACTAGGCACAAAACCTCATCAACATCATTGGTATAAGAGCCTACCTTAACTTCCACCAAACTATCATGATGACGACTCAGTGTAGAGTCAGTTGGACGACTTTCTTTATGAGAATCTAATAACGCATGCAACTGACTTAGTGTATGTCTTCTCAAAGATGAGTCTTGAGGAATTTGGATATTTTTTTGCGATAGTGTTGGTGTAACTACTATTTTTTGAGGTGCTACAGCAACAGCGACTTCTTCACTTTTTACAACTAATTCAGTTTCAGCAACTGGGCTATTATTTTGAACCGGCTTAACGATAGGCTTAGTGACTGTTTCAGTGGCTTTATTAGGAGTTGCTTCGATTTTAGGCTCATCTGAATTTTTTCGTACTTTAGAAATAACCATGAGTACAACTGCGATGACTATAATTGCGGTTATAAATTCGCTCATAAAAAATGCTCCTGTAATTGATAAAAAGTTGCTTTGCCATTGAGCGCCGATATTAGCACCCAAAATTTGCGGTGAACTATAACACTTGTAGATTGTGTTGGCGACAACCTAAAACCCCTAATAAGCTTTTTTAACATCTAATATTTAGTATTCTCAAAATATCAGAGAAAATAAAACTTCTGAAACTTACTATTCACAATCCAGCTCACCTTATAAAACATTTAAATCTTGCGAAAGTAAATTCTATTGCTATAATAGCCAACTCTTGAAGTAACGAGTTACTTTAGGCGCGTAGCTCAGTTGGTTAGAGCACCACCTTGACATGGTGGGGGTCGTTGGTTCGAATCCAATCGCGCCTACCAGACATTAAAGCACTGCAACAGCGGTGCTTTTTTTATTGTAGCAACTAAAAAATATTAACATGCCTGTAATTACCCTCCCTGATGGTTCTATTCGTGAGTTTGATCACGCTGTTTCAGTACTCGATATCGCTATGTCGATAGGCTCAGGTTTAGCAAAAGCCACTTTAGCAGGCCGTGTTAATAATATTCTAGTCGATGCCAGCACCCTGATTAGTGAAGATGCTAGCCTTCAAATCATTACCGCAAAAGATATAGATGGCATTGATATCATCCGACACTCAACCGCCCATCTTTTAGCCCAAGCTGTTAAGCAATTATTCCCAGAAGCACAAGTCACTATCGGTCCCGTTATCGAAAATGGCTTTTATTATGACTTTGCTTACAAAAGACCCTTTACAACTGAAGATTTAACAGTTATAGAAGCAAAAATGCAGCAATTAGTTGCTGAAGATTTAGCGATTAGTCGCTCAGTATTAAGTCGAGATGACGCCGTCTCATTTTTTAGAGATCAAGGCGAAGCTTATAAAGCCGAAATTATTGAATCTATTCCTGCCGATCAAGATCTATCTCTATATCAACAAGGTGGTTTTACCGACCTATGTAGAGGCCCTCACGTTCCTAGCACAGGCAAATTAAACGCCTTCAAATTGATGAAGATTGCTGGCGCTTATTGGCGCGGCAACTCAGAAAATGAAATGCTACAACGCATTTACGGCACAGCTTGGGGTGACAAAAAAGAATTACAAGCTTACCTACACAGATTAGAAGAAGCTGAAAAGCGCGATCACCGCAAATTAGCCAAGACCTTAGACTTATTTCATAGCCAAGAAGAAGCACCTGGCATGGTGTTTTGGCACGAAAAAGGTTGGATTATATATCAACAAGTCGAACAATATATTCGTGAGAAATTACGTGTCAATGGCTATGGTGAAGTCAAAACACCACAATTAGTAGATCGTAGTTTATGGGAAAAATCAGGCCATTGGGATAAGTTTGGTGCCATGATCTTCACTACTCACTCAGAAAATCGTGATTACGCAATTAAGCCCATGAATTGCCCATGCCATGTACAAATTTATAATCAAGGTATAAAAAGCTATCGTGACTTACCGATACGCTTAGCTGAATTTGGCTCTTGTCATCGTAACGAACCCTCTGGCACATTACATGGTTTAATGCGCGTCAGAAACTTTGTTCAAGATGATGCTCATATTTTTTGTACAGAAGAACAAATTCAAGGCGAAGTATCCACATTCATTGATATGCTGTTTGCTGTTTATAAAGACTTTGGTTTTGAAGAAGTCATTATAAAACTTTCAACACGCCCAGAAAACAGAGTAGGCGATAATTCTGTATGGGATAAAGCAGAGAACGCCCTAGAATTAGCCCTTAACAATAAAAACCTAAAATGGGATTTACAACCCGGTGAAGGTGCATTTTACGGCCCTAAAATTGAATTCTCATTAAAAGATTGCATAGGTCGAGTTTGGCAGTGCGGCACTATCCAAGTTGATTTCTCGATGCCAGGCCGCTTAGGGGCAACATTTATTGCCGAAGATGGCTCAAAACAAGCTCCTGTTATGTTACACAGAGCAATACTAGGCTCACTAGAACGCTTTATAGGCATTCTAATAGAACAGCACGCAGGAACATTCCCTCTTTGGCTATCACCTGTGCAAGTTATGGTGCTCGATATAGCCGATCGTCATGCTGAATATGCCTCTGAAATATTCAATGAACTTGAAAAACAAGGCATCAGAGTGAAAATTGACTTGAGAAATGAGAAAATCGGGTTTAAAATCCGCGAGCATTCTATGCAGCGTGTACCGTATTTAATCATTATCGGCGATAAAGAATTAGAAGAAAAACGCATTACGGTACGCACGCAAAAAGGTGATGATTTAGGTAGCCTATCAGTTACTGAATTTACCGAACGGTTAAAGCAAGACATTGCAGATAGAATATAATTATTTTTTTGGAGGATTAGGGTATCGCTGCTAAAAAAGATGAAACACGCTTGAATGACTTTATCACCGCAAGACGAGTGAGAGTAACAGGCGCTGAAGGTGAAGCATTAGGCATAATCTCATTAGATGAAGCAAAACAGATTGCCTATGCTGCAGACTTGGATTTAGTAGAAATATCACCAAACGCGGATCCTCCCGTTTGCAAGATAATGAACTACGGCAAATACCAGTTTGAACTCAACAAAAAACTTCAAATTGCCAAGAAGAAACAAAAACAGATTCAGGTCAAAGAAATTAAGTTCAGACCTGGCACTGATGAAGGCGATTATCAAGTTAAACTACGTAGCTTAATTAAATTCCTTAACGAAGGCGATAAAACAAAAATCACCGTTCGTTACCGTGGCCGAGAAATGGCGCACAGAGAAATCGGTATGGATTTATTAAAACGTATTGAAACAGACCTAGAAGAACTAGCTATAGTCGAACAATTTCCAAAAATGGAAGGTCGTCAAATGATTATGGTTATGTCACCTAAGAAGAAAAAATAAGGGTTCTAACCCTTCCAATTGCTACCCTAAGTTACAAACATAACTAAGGGTAGCAATATCATTCTAAAGAGTTTTTGTATTACAGATACTCTTCAGTAAGCAGTAAAGGATAGACTGCTAAAGCGTAGCATATCGCTACAAGTAATTTTTCAGGGCCATGCATTTTGCCTTGTCGGGTTATGTCTCAGGGATTTTTATTTTTATATACTGGAGCAAACAAATGCCAAAGATAAAAACTAACCGTGGAGCCGCTAAGCGTTTTAGACGCACAGGCAATGGCGGTTTTAAATGTGGACAATCACATCGCCGTCATATTTTGACTAAGAAATCCACTAAAAGAAAAAGACAGTTACGTTCACCCGCAACTATTCATCCTTCAGACGTGCGCATGGCTGTACGTATGATGCCATATAGTTAATCACGGAGAACACTAATGCCTAGAGTTAAACGCGGCGTAACAGCCAGAGCAAGACATAAAAAAGTTTTAAAACAAGCCAAAGGTTACTATGGTGCACGCAGTCGAGTTTATCGCGTAGCCAAACAAGCGGTCATCAAAGCAGGTCAATATGCGTACCGCGACCGCAAACAAAGAAAACGTCAATTCCGCGCTTTGTGGATAGTTCGTATTAATGCTGCAGCACGAATATATGGTATATCTTACAGCCGCTTGATCAACGGCTTAACAAAAGCTAATGTTGCAATCGATCGTAAAGTTTTAGCCGATATCGCGGTACGTGATATCGAGTCCTTTGGAAAAATAGCAGAAATTGCTATCGCTAATCAAAGCAAGCCTTAAGCAAGACCTAGTCTTACTTAACTAAAGGATCTTAATCCACCCGTTACTTATAAAGTAACGGGTGGTTCAGGAATAACTACCTGAACTCCCCTTTTTAAATTATTCTTCCCCAACTAAAGCGAGCAGAACATTGTCGGCTATCCTTGAAGAGATTCTCGCGCAGGCATTAAAAGAGCTTGCAACAGTCAGTGACCTTAATGAACTTGATAAAGTTCGTGTTCACTACCTAGGTAAAAAAGGCTTATTTACCTTACAGCTTAAAGAATTAGGCAACCTTGATCCCGAGCAACGACGCTCCGTCGGACAAATAATCAATCAAGCCAAAGAACAACTACAGCAGCAACTAGAAGCTTGTAAAGAGCAGCTAGAAAGTGCCGCATTAACTGCAAGATTAGCTAGCGAAAGCATTGATGTAACTTTACCTGGACGCGGCCAATCTGTCGCTGGATTGCATCCAGTCACTACGACTCTCAGAAGAATTTCAAAAATTTTTGCCAGTGTCGGCTTTAAAGTCGTTGAAGGACCTGAAATCGAAGACGATTATCATAATTTTGAAGCACTTAATATTCCTGCACACCATCCTGCTCGTGCGATGCATGACACTTTTTATTTTGATGCCCATACGGTATTAAGAACTCATACCTCACCCGTGCAAATCAGAACCATGGAATCTGAACAACCACCATTAAAGGTGATTGCCCCTGGCCGAGTTTATCGTTGTGATTCTGATATTACCCACACGCCCATGTTTCATCAAGTTGAGGGTTTTCTAGTCGACACTGATGTAAGCTTTGCCGATCTAAAAGGTGTTATTTACGAATTTCTAAGAGCTTTTTTTGAAAAGGACATACAAGTTCGCTTTAGACCATCTTATTTCCCTTTTACAGAACCCTCTGCAGAAGTCGATATTGAATGCGTGATGTGCAGCGGAAAAGGCTGTCGCGTTTGTAGCCAAACAGGATGGCTAGAAGTGATGGGCTGCGGCATGATTCATCCTGCAGTTTTTAAATCAGTTAATATTGATAGTGAAAAATATAGTGGCTTTGCCTTCGGCATGGGCGTAGAACGCCTTGCAATGCTGCGCTATGGAATTAACGACTTACGATTATTTTTTGAAAATGATCTTAAATTTTTAGAACAATTTAATTAAGTTTTCGTTACACAGGAACATGTAAATCATGCAAATTAGTTTAGCTTGGTTAAGATCGTATGTTGATCCAGCAATCGATACAGAGGAACTGGTAGAACAATTAACAATGGCCGGCTTAGAAGTCGACTCTGTTGTACCGGCTGCCGCTCAATTTAATGGCGTAGTCATCGGTGAAGTTATTGCTATGGAGCAACATCCTGATGCTGATCGCCTTCGTGTTTGCCAAGTCAATGTGGGCACAGAAGAATCTTTGCAAATCGTCTGTGGTGCTAGCAATGTTCGCATTGGCCTAAAAATACCTGCGGCGCTTTGCGGCGCTGTATTACCTGGCGATTTCAAAATAAAGAAATCCAAACTACGGGGCATAGAATCTTTCGGCATGCTTTGCTCAGAAAAAGAGTTAGGTTTGGCAACGGATGCACATGGCTTAATGGAATTAGCGACTGATGCACCGATTGGTGTTGATATTCGTGACTATTTGTCTCTGAACGATGTCATTATAGAAGTTGATTTAACACCAAACAGAGCTGATTGTTTATGCGCAGAAGGTTTAGCGCGTGAAATTGCAGTGCTCAACAAACTGGAATGGACTACCACAGCATTTACTACTATCCCAGTTACTCATCAAAACACACTCACTGTATCGATAGCTGATACCACAGCCTGTCCTCGCTATCTAGGTCGTTTAATTACCGGGATTAATGCTAGCGCTATTACGCCGTTATGGATGCAAGAACGATTACGTCGCTCTGGTATTAGAAGCTTAGGTCCACTAGTTGATGTAACTAATTATGTCCTATTAGAATTGGGTCAACCTTTGCATGTATTTGATGCCGACAAATTAACTGGCAACATTAGTGTGCGCTGGGCAAAGGAAAATGAAAGCTTAAGCTTATTAAATAATCAAGTCATTAGCTTGAATAATGGATCATTAGTCATCGCCGATGACTCAAAAGCCTTAGCGCTCGCAGGTATTATGGGCGGTAGTGAAACAGCGGTCAGCGATCAAACTCAATCAGTTTTCCTTGAGTGCGCATTTTTTGCACCTCTGGCTATAGCCGGTAAAGCACGTGATTTTGGCTTACATACAGATTCATCACATCGATTTGAACGCGGTGTCGATGCTAGCTTACAAAATAGAGCCATTGAAAGAGCAACTCAACTCATCGTTGAAATTGCTGGCGGTAGTGTGGGTCCAATTTCCGAAGTGACAACCGAACAAACACTACCCTCACGTCAGCCGATTCTATTAAGAAAGCAACGCATCCAAAAAATCTTGGGCATTTCTTTAGCTGATGATCAAGTCATCGATATTTTTAAGCGCCTAGGTATGTGTATCCAAATACAAGCTGACGGTTGGTTAATTAGTCCTCCTGGTTTTCGTTTTGATATAGCCATTGAAGCTGACTTGATTGAAGAGATAGCTCGTATCTATGGTTATAATAATTTACCGAGCAGCAGTTTGTTAATGCGCTCTGAATTATCAACTGCCACAGAAGCCACATTAGACCTAGATCGTGTTAAAGATTTAATGGTTGATAGAGGTTACCAAGAAGCTATTACTTATAGTTTTGTTGACGAAGAAATCCAAGAAACTATTGCCCCTGAAATGGAGGTTATTCGACTTAAAAATCCGATTTCTTCTGAGTTAGCAGTGATGCGCACTACACTTTGGTGTGGTTTATTAAAAGCAGCTCTACACAATACCAACCGCCAACAAAATAGAGTTCGATTATTTGAAACCGGACTACGTTTTATCAAAACCAACGACACAACTCACCAGCAAAAAATGTTGAGTGGTCTAGCTTTAGGCGATGTTTATAGTGAACAATGGGGCGAGCAATCTCGTAAAGTTGATTTTTTTGACATCAAAGCCGATGTTGAAGCGATATTTAGCCTTACGGGCTGTGCTGTAAAATTTATAGCCTCACCGCAAACAGCATTGCACTTAGGCCAGTCGGCAAAAATAGTAACGCACGAGGGAGAAACCATTGGTTACTTAGGTATGCTACATCCTATTTTAGAAAAAAAACTAGGGTTTGATTGCCCTGTTTTTCTATTTGAATTAGATCAAGATTTAATCCTTAACAAGCGCATACCTGTGTTTAAATCTTTATCTAAATATCCTTCAGTACGGCGCGACCTAGCTTTAATTGTCAAAGAAGACGTTGCCGCCAACGATATCATTGATTGCATTAAAATCAGTGCAGAAGCAACATTACAAGACGCCAAGGTATTTGATATTTATCGTGGCAAAGGCGTGGAAGAAGGCAACAAAAGCGTTGCATTATGCTTAATATTCCAAAACACCACGCACACTCAAACAGACACTGAAATAGACGCTATTATTAGCAAACTATTAACTTTATTATCTGAAAAATTAAACGCAAAACTGAGGGACTAACTTATGGCATTAACTAAAGCATATTTTGCAGAAAAACTTTTTGAGGAAGTTGGCTTAAATAAACGTGAAGCCAAAGATATGGTCGAACTGTTCTTTGAAGAAATTAAAAGTTCATTAGAACAAGGTCAACAAGTAAAAATTTCTGGTTTTGGTAAATTTGAATTACGTGACAAAACCCCAAGACCCGGAAGAAATCCTAAAACAGGTGAAGAAATTCCCATTTCGGCTAGACGTGTAGTCACTTTTCGCTCAGGCCAAAAACTAAAAGCACGAGTAGAAGCTTACGCAGGAAGCGAACACGCTGAATAAATCTTAGTCCGGTCGGTATCAATACCGTGCTTGTTAAAATGATTACAAAAACTAGGCTACCAACTTAAGACATACGATATAAAGTTTAGCCGTTCGTGGTGAGGCCAGTCGAACCCTAAACGGCTTAACCTTCGATCATTCGACAAGCTCATGGCTCAGTACAAACGGCTAAGCCTTGCACCCTACCCTATCTTAAGTTGATAACTCAAGATCTATATAAATAGTGACGCTATAACCGAAAACCATTCTACTGTTATAGCGCTACTCATCACTTATATCTCCCTAAAATCTAATAGTCATAGCGATCCACAATAACGTAATGCTCAGATTTTTGTATTATCATCACAAGTTTTTGTAATACTAAGCTTTAATGATTATCATATTGCTAGGGCGATTTAATGGATACGATCTTAAAATAGCAATGCTTGATCGCAGACGAAAGGCTCAGGGTGAAAAATTAAGCTTAAGAGCTTAGCAAATTAAGCGACGACAAATGCTAGGTTTAACTCTTCGCCTTTAGTCTTTAGCCCTTATCTCAAACCATACTAACTACTAATTAATTGTCTTTTGTCCATTAAATAATGGGTAACTAAGCACGTTCATTTTAAGCGTTACCGAATTGAAATAATTTATAAGGAATTCGTCATGTTAGAACAGTACCGAAAACATATTGAAGAACGCGCTGCTGAGGGTGTCGTACCTAAACCCATAAGCGCTGAGCAAATGACTGACTTAGTTGAATTAATTAAATATCCCCCTGCTGGCGAAGAAGAATTTGTTTTAAATCTATTAGCGAATCGCGTTCCAGCCGGTGTTGATGAAGCGGCCTATATCAAAGCTAGTTTTTTATCAGCAATTGCAAATGACACTGTAAGCTCTCCTATATTAACCGCATCAGATGCTACTGAGTTATTAGGTACTATGCTAGGTGGTTATAACATTGCTCCTTTAATTGCCCTACTTGATAATCCTAGCTTAGCGCCGATTGCTGTAAAAGGCTTATCTCATACCTTACTCATCTTTGATGCTTTTCACGATATTCAAGAAAAAGCTCAAGCAGGTAATACTTACGCTCAACAAATCATCCAATCTTGGGCTGATGCAGAATGGTTTACTAACAAACCCGTTGTACCTGAAAAAATGACAGTCAGCGTATTTAAAGTTACAGGCGAAACTAATACCGATGACTTATCTCCTGCACCTGATGCTTGGTCTAGACCCGACATCCCTCTGCACGCCAAAGCCATGTTGAAAATGCCAAGACCTGGCATTACTCAAGCTGAGCTACAAATCGAAGAGTTACAACAACTAGGCTTCCCAGTAGCCTATGTAGGCGACGTGGTCGGCACAGGATCATCACGTAAATCTGCCACTAACTCCGTGCTTTGGTATATCGGCAATGATATTCCCTTTATTCCAAACAAACGCGATGGCGGTGTTTGTATAGGTGGAAAAATCGCGCCTATTTTCTTTAACACCATGGAAGATTCTGGCGCCCTGCCCTTTGAATGTGATGTGTCTCAGTTAGCAATGGGCGATATTATCGATATTTACGTCTATGAAGGCGTTATTAAACGTCATGATAGCGATGATGTTATCTGTAACTTTTCTTTAAAAACCGACGTACTTTTAGATGAAGTACGTGCAGGTGGACGTATCCCACTCATTATTGGTAGAGGCCTTACTGAAAGAGCTAGAAAACATTTAGGTCTTAGTGCTTCCAAGGTCTTTTCTTGTGCCGTAGACCTTGAAGACAGTGGTAAGGGCTATACTTTAGCTCAAAAAATTGTCGGCAAAGCTTGTGGCGCGGCCGGTGTTCGTCCTAACACATATTGCGAACCACAAATGAGTACCGTCGGTTCGCAAGATACCACAGGCCCTATGACTCGTGATGAACTCAAAGACTTAGCCTGCTTGGGTTTTTCTGCTGATTTAGTTTTACAATCTTTTTGTCATACTGCGGCTTACCCTAAGCCTATTGATATCGATATGCAGCACACCTTACCAGATTTTATTATGAATCGCGGTGGCGTTTCCTTGCGTCCTGGTGATGGCATCATCCATTCATGGCTAAATCGTATGTTATTACCTGACAGTGTTGGTACTGGTGGTGATTCACATACGCGCTTCCCATTAGGTATTTCATTTCCAGCTGGTTCAGGTTTAGTGGCGTTTGCCGCAGCGACCGGCGTTATGCCTTTGGATATGCCAGAATCAGTTTTAGTCCGCTTCACCGGAGAAATGCAACCCGGTATTACCCTAAGAGATATGGTCAATGCCATTCCTTATGCCGCCCTACAACGTGGCTTATTAACATTAGATAAGTCAGGTAAGAAAAACGTATTTTCAGGTCGCATTTTAGAAATCGAAGGTTTGCCTGATTTAAAAGTAGAACAAGCCTTTGAATTATCAGATGCATCAGCAGAACGCTCAGCGGGTGGCTGCACCATTAAATTAAATGAAGCGCCTATACGTGAATACCTTAATTCAAACATTAGCCTATTAAAATGGATGATTAAAGAGGGCTATGGCGATTTACGCACATTGACCCGTCGTATTGCTAGCATGGAACAATGGTTAGAAAATCCTGTGTTGTTAGAAGCAGATGCTGATGCCGAGTATTTTGAAATCATTGAAATCAATATGAATGACATCAAAGAGCCGTTACTGGCCTGCCCTAACGATCCTGATGACATCAAAACCTTATCCGATGTTGCTGGCACTAAAATAGATGAAGTTTTCTTAGGATCTTGCATGACTAATATTGGTCATTTTCGTGCAGCCGGTAAACTACTGGAACAACAAAGCGAACTACCTACTCGATTATGGGTCGCGCCACCGACAAAAATGGATCAAAGCCAATTAACTGAAGAAGGTTATTACGATACTTTTAATAAAGTAGGTGCTAGAACTGAAATACCTGGCTGTTCATTATGTATGGGTAATCAGGCTCGAGTTGCAGAAAACTCGACAGTCGTTTCTACTTCAACTCGTAACTTTCCCAATCGTCTAGGTAATGGTGCTAACGTTTATTTGTCTTCAGCTGAACTTGCAGCCGTATGTTCAATTTTAGGTAAGATTCCAAGCTTTTCTGAATACATGCATTATGCCGAACAAATCAGTGCAAGCTCAGAAGATTCTTATCGTTATTTAAATTTCAATAAGATAGCGGCTTATCAATAGTTGCGTAGATTGAGTTAATTCAACATAACCCGATATCTATAAAAGCTGTCGGGTTAGAGTAGCGTAACCCGACCATCACAGCTCCTTCTTTGATCTACCGGTATAAGCTCATGGCACAACAAGCACCGCTATTTAGAAAATCATTAGCGTTCCCTAATCGAACCATGGTTTATTTACACAGCCAAATTGAGCAACAACGTCTTATTTTGCAACAGATTAAAGCAGTATTACCCGACAATCTGGCAAAACAAACTAAGCATTGCCTAATAAAAGATCAAAAATTATTAATCTATACCGACTCCGCTATTTGGGCATCTCAATTGCGTTTTTATAATAGCGCTCTATTAGCATCTATCCAGGGCTTAGTTAGATCACCCATTGAAGCTATGCAGATTAAGATCATTAATCGCCCCTCAGGTCTAACAGAAACATCAACACGAAAAGCAAATTTACCTTCCCAAGAAGGCATAGACCTTATACGCAAGCATAGTCAGAGTATTTCAGATGATAAGCTAAGCTCAGCGTTACTTAAATTAAGTACGACTCTAAAAAGATTGGCAGATTCGAATTAAATACTTCACATCATGGAATCTATGAGCTACTGAATTCTGAATCAGTGGAAGAAGTATAAAGTTCTGCATGGAAATACTCTTCACTCTCAACAACATCGGCATACTTTTCGGCAATCTTGTAAAACTCATCCTCATTAGTTAAAAAAGCACTGACTATATCTGGATCAAAATGACTGCCGTTACCTTCAATAATGATATTTTTAGCTTGTTCACGCGTAAAGGGTGATTTGTAAACACGACGAGTAGTGATGGCATCATAAACATCAACCAAAGACAAAATTCTTGCTACCAATGGAATACCCTCGCCTTTCAAACCCAAAGGATAGCCCTCACCATTCCATTTTTCATGATGACCATAAGCCACTTCCATACCGCATTTTATAAAGCTTTGTGATGGATATTGCTCATAAACGCTACGTAAGGTATCACCGCCTATCTGAGCATGTGTTTTCATAATTTCAAATTCATCAGGAGTTAAACGCCCTGGTTTTTTCAAGATCGCATCGGGAATACCCACCTTACCAATATCATGCAACGGTGAGGAACGTACTAAATCCTCAGTAAACTCAGGCGTTACAATATCTCGATATTTATCAGTATCGGATAGGATTCGACAAATGAGTTCAGAATAGATCTTCAAACGCAATAAATGTAAGCCTGTTTCTGGATCACGGTATTCAGATAGCTTGGCTAAGGCATTAATGATGGCATCTTGAGCGTCATCAGAAGCTTCACGATGCCAGCGACTTTGTAATGCGGTAGCGGTTATATCTGCCATACCGATTATTGCCTCTAATACATCTGATTCAAGTTTAGTTTTATCGCCTGATATATTAAGTAAACCTAAAACCCCTTGTTTGCATTGTAGCGGCACCAACATAAACGGTAAACCCAAAAACAGGACCGCTTCAAAAGCATTAAGTACTGGCGCAATCAAAACATTTCGTTGAACAACCTGCTTATCATGAATTAACTTGGCTATCACTCCATCGACACAAGTTTTTGCAGAAAAACTAGGCAATCCAGAATCGGTTGGATAATAACAACTAAACTGTCCATCAAGATGAGGACTTAACCATAAACTAATATCATACAAATCCGTCAATTGGCTAACTGCACGAACTAGTGCCTGAATGATAGCTGTTGAACTAGTCATTTGCGCCATATTTGCCACATAATGATATTGAAATTGCAAAGCATGAGTTTTTTGTTCAACCAGTGATTCTAGTTGACTATTCAACTGATTAAGCTGCTGATTGGCCTGCTGCAATTGCGCTTGCAACAATTTTTCGGATACACGTAAGCGATATTGCTCCAAACCTTCTGTAAGAGTTTCTTTCAATACCTCTCTGGAGCAGGGTTTATTCAAAAAGCGAGTAATATGTGCATTATTAAAGGCATTTACCGCTATATTTAATTCTGCACGACCTGTCAGCATCACTAAAATAGTTTGTGGAAAACGCTGATAAACCTCATTAAGAAAAGCAATTCCATCCATGCCGGGCATGTTGTAATCGGCTATCACAACAGCAAACGGCCCCTCTTTAGCCAAGATTATTAATGCTGCTTCACCACCTTCTGCCACAGTGATATCAAAGCCTTTCCGTAACTGGCGCTTTATTCCTTCCATCACCAATACTTCATCATCGACAAATAAGACTTTTTGGCTATTGCTATAGGATAATAAAGTCATGCGAACTCCAGAGTGTTGCCAAGTGTTATAGATAACTGATTAAACTTATTTTATTCAAATAAGTTTTCTGCTTATAAAAAGTGTTTAGATATTTAGGCTAATAACTTAAAGTCCAACAGTATAAGGTTAAGCCTTAATGTAGCTTGGGTTACGCTATCGAGATTGTGAAAGTATTATGACTTTAGCTTCCCCCTTTGTAAAAGGGGGGTCGAGGGGGATTTTATTAAGTCATAGGTTATTGAAATTTAATAATCATTTTTTAATAGATCAAATCTCCCCTAACCCCTCTTTGCTAAAGAGGGGAATAAAAAGAATACTTTCACAGTCTCTATCGCTAACCCAACCTACATAACTATTATCATTCAGCCGATTTAACCAACAGCTCATCAGCTAATAATTGCCAATCTGACAAACGTTCCAATTTATTAATCCGCTCCAAATACTGGCTGTCTACTTTCACCTCAAACAATCGCTCATAGCCATCCATCTCTTTAGGCTTTAACAAACAAGAAGCAACATGCACCGCTGTTAAAGCACTAACACCATCATAATCACTAACAGAAGGATTATGTTGTAACAAAATACCTTCGATGATACGAGGCGGAATTTTCCATAAACTCAATATATAAGCAGCCGCTTCTGATCGAGTAACACCATAGATTTCCGTTTCCAACTCAGCAACAGGGGTATCAGTGTTTTTTACCTGATCCAGTAGCCTAACTAATTGATCACCACCGCGTGACAGGAACATCAATAAGCCCATATTATGCAACAACCCACACATATACGCTTGATCAGGACGATCTTCCAGTTGATCTTCTGATAGGGCTATCTGCTTAGCTAGAGTAGCAACGTCATTAGCGTCTTCCCAAATATATTCCATAAAAGAAGCCATTGCTGGACTCTTGACAGGAAATGCATTTTTAACATGCGCGGTGATCACTAAATTATTAAGATGCTTCAAACCAATCAAATTGATTGCTTCAACAAGACTGGAAACATTCCGATTAACGCCAAAATACGCCGAGTTAACTACTTGTAATAACTTTGCCGAAAGCACCATATCTCTAGCAAGAATTTCGGCGATTTCGGCGATGGAAGTATTGTCATTTGATATAGCAGCATTCAATTGGTGATAAATTTTCGGCAGACTTGGCAACAACTTAGGGTCACCCATCTCAGCGATAATACAAGGATTTTGTACACACGCTAAAACATTAAAAATATGAAGTATGGCTTCCCGAAGAGTTTCTGCACTACAAGGTTTACTAAGATATTGATGCGCAACATCTAAGCCGCTTTTAAGAGTCGCCTCATCAGCGTAGCCACTGAGGATGATGCGCACTATATTAGGATACAACAAGCTTACTTTTTTCAATAAGTCATCACCACGCATTAATGGCATCATAATATCTGTCACGATCAGATCTATGGGGTGCGTAGCCATTAATTGCAAAGCTTCTTCTCCGCTATTCAGAAAAAACAATTGCCAGTGTCCACGATAAGGTCTTAATTGACGCTGTATACCAGAGATCACATTGTTATTATCATCAACAAACAGTATGTTTTTATTAATCATGTACGCTTAACTTTCTCTTTAGGCTAAAGTGGAAGTTGAATATGAAAGGTGGTTCCATGATCAGGACAAGATTCAAAAAACAATTGTCCACCATGTTTTTTCACAATAATATTGTGTGACAAGCTTAAACCTTGACCCGTGCCTTTACCCACTTCTTTTGTAGTAAAAAACAGATTAAAAACTTTATCCTGTATATCTGAAGGCATACCCGCTCCATTATCTTGAAACAAAATTTCGACACTAGTACCCAAGTTTCGCGTGATAACTTTAATCTTACCAGTACCGGATTTTTTTTCCTCAATGGCATGTACAGCATTAATAATCAAATTTATAAAAACCTGATTGAGTTCGCTTGCGTAACACTCAATACTATTAATCTCAGCTGAATAATCGGTTTCAACTTCAGCAATATATTTGTAACTATTCCGAGTAATGATTAAGGCATTATTAATAGCCTCATGTAGATTTATAAATTGCTTTTTGTGGCTTTGCTCAACATAAGAAAAAGTTTTTATAGCTTTAACGATTTCCGTTACCCGCTCTACACCCTCAATTGCTTGCTGTATGGCTAAAGGACTATCTTCCAAAAGAAACTCCATGTCATATTGGCTAGCCAAAGCCTTCATTTTCTCAGCTCCGGCCTTATCTAAGACTTCATACATTGCTTGCTGAAAACCACTGATTTCAGCAAAGTTTTCATGTAAAGCCGAGAGGTTATCACCTATATATTGAATAGGTGTGTTAATTTCATGAGAAACACCCGCCGCCAACTGCCCTATGGCCTCTAGCTTCTGTGCTTGGCTTAATTGAGCTTGCAGGTTTTTAGTCGCGCTAATATTAGTAAGTGTACCAATCACTCTTATTGGACGACCCTGCTCATCATAATTAACCAGTTTTCCTCTAGCCAAAATCCATTCCAAACTATTGTCTGTCGACCATTTTCTAAACTCAGTGGCAAAGCTTCGTTCCTTAGTAGCCAAATAATCATGTAATGTCGATAAAAAAGACTGCTTATCATCAGGGTGAAATGTTTCTACCCAAGCAGCTACCGTAGTAGGACACTCATTTTCAGCATAACGAATTATTTCTTTCCATAACAACGGAAACGAGATCTGATCGGTTTGTGGATTCCATTCCCATACGGCATCACAGGCACCTTCCAAAGCAAATATTGAACGCTCCTCATTTTCACGTAACTGCTTAATTATTTCATTATTGCGTAAAATTAAAGCGATTGTTAATGTCGACAGACTTATAAATAGGAGCGTCATAGCACTAACATCAATACTTAGTCCTGTTACAGATACCAGATCAAGTTCATCTTTAACAAAGTACGCAGAAGAAATCCCTAGACCCATAACAACAGCAACCAGAAGGTGACTGCCTTTCAAATTATTAATGAGTACCCATGCAAGATAAGATAAAACAATGCCTAATTGGACAAATAAACTAAGCAAAAAAGGTGTGTAGTGAATTAAATCATCCAAATTCATACCCCCACCCTTATTTGAAGCAATACATAACTATCAACCTATTCCTAAAATCAGTTGCTTAGCAACTAATGCATGATTTTGTAACATTTATTGAAGGATACTAAAGAAACTCTATTGTTTGCTATTTATAATATAGAATGAGTTTAGAGTCTAGTTAATATTATTCATCATAAGAAAAATCTCCTATCATGAACATAAATAAAGTATGCAAATTAACAAATGTAAATAAACGCAACAACAGACGCAGAACGTCACTGCCCAGAGTTAAGAAATACTTGAACTTATTGTAGGCCGGAATAAGACTTTGCGAGCGTAGCGAGTAAAGCGTTTCCGGCACAGACACTAC
>CAIZMK010000274.1 GCA_903934035.1 uncultured Methylococcaceae bacterium | reverse complement strand
GAACGATAACATTGTGGTGAAGATCGTAGGGGCGTATTGCATACGCCCTTATAAAATAAGCTCTATAACATTGGACTTTCAATGTTGGGCGTATGCAATACGCCCCTACGGTGTTTTTTATCGTTTCCACGCCGATAAGAAACTTGTGTAGATACCTATTCTTTTTGACAAGGAGAGAGGGGTATAAAACACTAGGCATAAACCGTCTATTAACTTAGCGAAAACGTATGAGATGATTAATATTGTTCCACAAAATCAAGTATTATAAGCATTGATATTCCAAATCTATCACTATATAATCTGCCCAGCTTGAAAATTGTTTTACCGTTATGCTTATCTTTACGATGTTTATCCTGTATTGCTCGTCCTGTTTATCATTAAGTAACTCTAAAATTTCTCAGCGTCACAGCCTCTCTTGGGGCTTTAATTATATATTTTAAATAGGATTTACAATGGCTACTGGTACCGTTAAATGGTTTAACGCAGAAAAAGGTTTTGGTTTTATTCAACAAGAAAGTGGACCTGATGTTTTTGTTCACTTTCGTAACATTAACAGCTCTGGCTTTAAATCACTTGATGAAGGCCAAAAAGTTCAGTTCAATGTGACTCAAGGTCAAAAAGGCCCGCAAGCAGAAGAAGTGACTATCATCTAATTGCGCTAAAAAAGCGGCAGTCCACACCTTGGGCTGCCGCTTTTTTTTGCCTGTGATTTTGGTTATCTACTTAAGCTGGGATAAATAATAAAATGGATCAATAGGGCGTATTGCATACACCCTATCATCGCAAGATTATATAGGATGTGCTTAGGAACGAAGCGCATCAGAGTGGTACTTGATTGATGCGCCTCCTTCGTCGGCACATCCTATAACACTTTTAGGCGACCGCGTAGGGACAGATCGCGACCTGTCCCTGCTGAGTTTTTTGGTTAATCTACTTTTATCCAATCTTCCAACGCTGCAATAATGCTTTTAGCTTGATCAACACTAGAAATATTAAACTTTGATTTTTGTTGGTATTCGCCATTACGTTTTTGGTAGCGACGAATGGTATATTTGTCTGGGCCGTATTCTTCTTTAGCACGATTCCAGTCTTGATAGCGATACATCACCGTAGCCCAAGCGCCTTTGGTTAATACTTTTTTGTCCAGTTCCTTAACGGTTTCTATGCCGCCATCTTCGTAAGTTACCGTTAATTCATCTACCGTTTCAGCCATGTTACTCTCAAGTTAAGTGATGTGATTGTGGCGCAGTTTAGCAATATTAGTTAATTACGCAAATCATATAAACTGTGCGCTGCGCTTTGTAATGATAAGAATGGGTCGTTATTTGCCAAAAAACTGCCCAAAGCCACGACTGCCTTTGCCAGTTTTTAAGGTATTAATGACTTTTAATGTTTTAGCATCAATAATTGACACGGTATTATCAAACCAGTTAGCGACATAAACATGTCGGTCATCAGGGTGGGTAGAAATACCCTCTGGTTTGTTGCCGACTTCAAGCACCGCCATTTCTTTTAAAGTTTCGGTATCAATAACCGATACAGAGCCATCATCTTGATTAGTGACCAATAAGCGGCTGTCATTCATGGCTAAGGCCGTCGCATAGGGCAGGGCATGGACTTTGATGGTCGCAACATTCAGCATGCGCCTGGACTCTATAACCGTAACGTCATCACTTTGCACATTGGCGATATACAGTTTCTCGCCTCTGCTATCAATAGTAAGACCAAATGGATGTGCGCCCACTTGCACCGTGTTGATAACGCTTAAAGTTTTAAGGTTGATTTTAGAGACCGAATTACTCAAACGATTGGCGACATATAGCCAATGGTTATCAGGGCTCACTACTAAGCCTGAGGGTGATTCACCGACAGGAATGGTTTTGATAATAGTAAGGCTAGTTGCATCAACGACATCGACCTTATTGTTATACCAATCGGCGACAAAAATGTGCTTGCCATCAGGACTAATGGTAATGCCTAAAGCACCTTCACTAACCGGAATCTGAGCAATGACCGCGCGTTTTTTTACATCTATAACCGCAAAGCCTTTTGCCTCTGGGGTACTCACATAAACTTTATCACCTTCAGGGGCAACGGCAATCCCTGCGGGTTTACCAGGCACATTAACCGACGCTACCACTTTCCCAATTTCGCTATCAATAATAGACACGCTATCATCTAGTTGATTACTGATATAAGCAAACGGAGCTGCTGCCAAGGGAGTTGTAAAGCAAGTGGTAGCGATAAACAGCGCTACCACCGGGTATTTTATAAAAAACACCAGCCTAAACCTTACTTTTCAGCTAAGGCTTTAATGTTAGCTAAGCCAGCTTTTAAAATGCCAGTTACAGCAGCATTAGCTGTTTCTTCATTCATTTCTACTGGAGGATTGTTGTTGGTGTAAGCTCGGTAATAGCCTGCAGTCCAAGAGACAACAGTGGTTGCGCCTTGAGATTCAACATCAATAGAAGCTGAGTAGTTGTCTACAGGTAGTGCAGGTACTTTTTCTTCAACGCCGGCATGAGTGATGGTTTTTGCAGTACTCATGTCGGTGATTTTGTAGCCGTAAGACAATTTGGCTTCGTCATATTTTTTTAATTCTTCAGTAATGGTGCCGCCATCTTTTAAGGTCAGTACGCGAACTGCGCCTTTAACATTGCCGCCATCACCGCTAGTGCTAGTGACGCCTGGTAACCAAGACATGTCATGATAATTTTTGATGATAGCCCAGACTTTATCAGCAGAGGCATTGATAGTGATTTGTTCTTCAGCTTTTTGACGGACTGGGCCGTGTGCTTGTACGGTAGCAGCGAATAAAAATAATAACGTCGATAATAACAGCATAAATTTCTTCATTGTATCTCCTAGTGTTAAACATAAAAACTTAAGCGCTGCATTATATGACAACTAGAAACAGCAAGCACTGCTTGTCCATAAAAAAGCTCAATTGATATTTAAGCTGTAGCCGCTAGTGCTTATAAGGTGTGGATGACGGCAGCTTATTAATTAGGCTTTTATAGTGTTAATGAGTGAATGTTCTGCTTATATTTAGGAGCTTATTGGCAGTTTAGGTGAGTGCCTCTGAGCGAAAAAGGAGGAACTTAGTTCTATTATGGGGCGTATGAGGTCTATTAAGGATGGTTTTAGTTGTTTACGGGAGTTACTCTTAGCGAAAAAGGTTGGTCTTGGTTGTTTTAAGTTGAAAATTAATTCTACTGAGGACTGTCTTGACTCTGTTAAGGAGCAAATTAGGTCTGCTGTGGATTGTCCTGACTGTTTTAAGGCGAGAATTAGGTCTGCTGAGGCTAGTCTTGGTTGATTTAAGGCGCTATCCAGAACAATTAAGGTGGCCCTATTTGATTGAATTAGCTCCTAATGCCAGCTAAGGAGCGTCTTGCGAGATGTAGTCAGCACCTGAGATAAACTAAGGATGGTCTTGCGAGACTCTATTGTTTCCATGTCCTGCATAATTGTCCGCAGTTGAGTATTTGTAGGCCGGAATAAGACCAGCCAAGCGCAGCGCGTGCTGGCGTTTCTGGCAGTTCGAGCAGCACCTATGCCGGAAACGCTTTTTTCGCTTGCGCTCGTAAAGTCTTATTCCGGCCTACCAATGTGTGTAGTGGCCCTTTGCTTAGCCTGTGTAGGCCGGAATAAGACCAGCCAAGCGCAGCGCGTGCTGGCGTTTCCGGCAGTTCGAGCAGCACCTATGCCGGAAACGCTTTTTTCGCTTACGCTCGTAAAGTCTTATTCCGGCCTACCAATGTGCGTGATGCCCCTCTGTGCACTATAACAATCGCCATGTAGGGACAGGTTGTGACCTGTCCTACTTTACACAGCAGAAAGTTTATAAGCTTTAAGCACCTCAGTCACCGCATTAATTCGTAAGCGTCGAATAGCTGCGCCAATGTCTGAGCCTGTAAGAGAGCCATCTAGTGCACTACTGCAATCTACGCCTGCCGCTGCCTTGGCGGCTAGGCTAAATAACTGAGCTTGAGGATAGGCTCTTTGTTCAAAGCCGGTGCGACCTCTTGCATCGGCTTCGCAAGCTAACAGAAACCAAGATAATTTAGGGTTGTCTTTAAATGCGCCTAGAGTGCTTAAAACATCAGTTAAGGTATCTGGGCGTAATTCAAAGACTTTATGGCTATGGGTATGGTATTCCATGACCTGCATGGCCAAGGCTCTAAAGTTATTGGGCACTCGTAAACGGTTACAGAGCTTCCTTAATAATGGTAAACCTTTCTTTTCATGGCCGTGGTGACTAGGCAAGAGTTCTTTTGGGGTAATGCCTTTACCTAAATCATGTACTAAAGCGGCAAAGCGCACTTCTGGGCTAGACGATAATAATGCTGCTTGTTCTAAACACATGAGGCTATGGATGCCGGTATCAATTTCTGGATGATGTTGTGGAGGTTGAGGAACGCCAAACAATTTGTCTAATTCGGGGAAGGTCTTTGGTAAAGCATGACAGTCTTTCAAGGTGTAAAAAAACGCTGAAGGGCTTTTCTCTTTGAGGGCTTTAAATAACTCTGCCCAGACTCGCTCAGGGACTAAGTGATCAATTTCGCCATCACTCACCATAGCTTGCATTAAGGCCAAGGTTTCTGCTGCTAATCTAAAGCCCAAATGTTGATAGCGTGCGGCAAACCGCGCAACACGTAAAATACGTACTGGATCTTCTGCAAAAGCCGGTGAAATATGCCGAAATATTCTATTTTCTAAGTCTTGTTGGCCGCCATAGGGATCAATCAGCTGACCTTCTGGGTCCATAGCCATCGCATTGATGGTTAAA
Source organism: uncultured Methylococcaceae bacterium (assembly GCA_903934035.1). GTDB lineage: Bacteria > Pseudomonadota > Gammaproteobacteria > Methylococcales > Methylomonadaceae > Methylobacter_C. Next base: position 11,561 of record CAIZMK010000274.1, on the reverse strand, counting down.
TCCCTGCGGATTAAATCTTGTTCCAAGCTAATATCAGGCGAAGCATGAACGATAAAGCCTTTATAGCCAGGTGCGCTTTTACGTTCTGTTCTGGCGAGCGCATATTCATCATTTGTTTTTGGATGTAAAAATACCGGGAAATCTTTGCCAACTAAACGAAAGCCAGCTTTTAGCATGGATTCAGGCGTTTCGCCGACTACGACCCAATCTTTTTCATGTACTGGATAATTGAGTAAGGTATCGCGTACGGCACCGCCGACTAGGTATATTTGCATGGTTTGATAAGCGTATTTTAGGTTGTTATTAGCATAGCATAGGCTTATCCAAAATGCAGTTTGTCCTGTTTGCAGATAGCTGACATCGAGTTGATCACGTACAATGCCACCTTTAACTTGGAGCTAAGCTGATGACTACGCAAAAACAGAATGACGACGCGTTATGGGCTGAAAAATTAACGCCCGAACAATTTAATATTTGCCGATTAAAAGGCACTGAACCCCCCTTTACTGGCAAATATGCTGACTGCAAGAAAGTCGGCATCTATCATTGTATTTGCTGCGATAGCCCATTATTTGATTCGCAAACCAAATATGATTCAGGTTCAGGTTGGCCGAGTTTTTGGGCAGAATTACCCGAAGGCAGTGTCAATGAACACGCTGACAATAGTTATGGTCAGCGTCGAGTTGAAGTCACTTGTAAAGTCTGTGATGCTCATTTAGGTCATGTCTTTGAAGACGGCCCCCTGCCCACAGGCTTACGCTATTGTATTAACTCTGCCTCGCTGGATTTAAAAGAAACATGAACACTGCCCAGCAACAGGTACAAAACTTACTCGATTTTATTGATGCTAGCCCGAGTCCTTGGCATGCGGTCGCCACCATAGAAAGCCAACTGCAAGCTTTTCAATTTGAAAAGCTAGAAGAAAGTGCCGCGTGGCAGTTAAAGGCTCAGGGTCGTTATTATGTGATTCGTGATGACTCTTCTATCATTATGTTTGTCATGGGCTTAAAACCTTTGTTAGAAACAGGCTTTAAGATTATAGGCGCACATACCGATTCTCCAGGTTTAAGAATAAAACCGAATGCGACTAACGCCACAGAGGGCTTATTACGCTTAGGCGTAGAAATCTATGGCGGGCCTATTTTGGCGACGTTTACCGATAGAGATTTAGGTCTTGCTGGTCGAATCAGCTATAAAGATGACAAAGCTAATATCGTCAGTCAATTAGTCAACTTTGCTAAGCCATTATTACGCTTGCCCAATTTAGCCATACACATGAATCGTACAGTTAATGAAGATGGTTTAAAGCTGCATAAGCAAAATGAATTGCCGTTGATTTTATCGGCTTGGGCGGAGCAATCCTTGCCTCAGACTTATTTCACCGAACTATTGCAACAGCAATCTGCTTGCCCAGCAGAGCGAATTTTGTCGTGGGATTTAGCCGTCTCTGATACCCAAAAAGGTACATTCTGGGGTGCTAATAATGAGTTTTATGCCGATAGCCAGTTAGATAATCTCGCCTCTTGTCATGCAGCTCTGCAAGCGTTATTGACGGAGTCGGTATTAAATGGCGATAACAGCGTGGTTTGTGCTTTTTTTGATCATGAAGAAATAGGTAGTACCAGTTGTAAAGGCGCTGATGGTAGCTTCTTGGCTGAGGTTTTGCAGCGGATTAGCTTAACCACAGAGGATACACGAGAGGGCTATGCTAGGGTTTTAGCGCAAAGTTTTCTGTTGAGTGCCGATATGGCTCATGCCTATCAGCCTAATTTTCCGTGGGCGTATGAGCCTGACCATAAAGTGATGGTCAATAAAGGTCCGGTCATTAAAATCAATGCTAATCAGCGTTACAGTACTGAAAGCATATCACAAGCGCAGTTTATGGATTGGTGCGAGCAAGCGGACGTGCCTTATCAAACCTATGCTCATCGCAGTGATTTGGCGTGTGGTAGCACGATTGGTCCCATTAGTTCGGCGCGTTTAGGTATACGTTCCATAGATGTGGGTAATCCCGTTTGGGCGATGCACAGTATCAGAGAAAGTGCAGGCGTTTTGGATCATGGCTATATGATTCGGGTAATGCAGCAGTTTTTTGGGTAGGATGGGTAGAGCGTTAGAGACTGTAAAAGTATTATCAATTTTGGCTACCCTCTTTGTAAAAGGGGGGGGGGAGAGGGGGATTTTTTGTGTCATAGATTAAATCTCCCCTAAGCTCTCTTTGCTAAAGAGGGGAATAAAAGAATACTTTCACAGTCTCGATAGCGTAACTCGATCTACGTAGCGCATTGCGTCGGGTTACGCTATCGCTAACCCGACCTACAAGTTATTTGATTCTTTTTTTAGCGCTGTAAAGTGGATCGATAATGCGATGCTATCTGCGTAAAATCTGTTATTTATAGAATTGGCTACTTCCGTCTAAATCACCCGTGCGCTTGTACAATAAGGGATGGCCCTTGTTGAGTTTTGCGGCACTCAGCACTTCGCAAACTGCGATAACATGATCGCCAGCTTCAGAGTAATGACTGACCTTGCAATCAAAATAAGCCAGACTTTCCGATAAAATCGGTGCTCCCGTTTGATCGGATTGCCATTGAAAACCTGTCATTTTATCGGCGGCAGATTGACCAAAATGTTCGGCCAACTCTGTTTGATTATGACTTAAAACATTAACACTACAAATACCGCCCGCTTGTAGGATTTGATAAGAATAGCTTTCAGGATTAATGCTGATCGCTAGCAACAGTGGTTTAAAAGAAACCTGCATAACCCATGCAGCCGTAAAGGCATTGTGACGCTTACCATCACTGACGCCAATGACATAAACGCCATGACTGATTTGTTTAAATAGCTGTTCTGGATTTTTAATCATTGATGCCACCGCTATGTGTTTATGTTGAGGGCTGTTATTAGTATTTGTAGTATTTGTAGGCCGGAATAAGGCTTTATGAGCGTAAGCGAGTAAAGCGTTTCCGGCATAGGCAGTGCTCCTGTGCCGGAAACGCCACCACGCGCTACGCTTGGCTGGTCTTATTCCGGCCTACAAACTGCAATGCCCACAGTTAAGGATTTTTTTGTTGGGAGCAATGATTTTAGTTTTCGGGCTTTTAAACCAACCCCTGCTGGACTAACCAAGGCTTGATAAACACTAACAAAAACCCAATTGAGCCGCAAGCTACGATAACGGGAATAATCCCAATTTTGTAGCGAAATAATGCCAGCATTGCCCCTATGCCTATCAGCGCAGCTATTAAATCGAAACTGCTAATGTCGCCTTGTGGCCAAAATACATGCCAAGCAAAAAATACCGCAAGATTAACAATGACACCGACTATGGCAGCGGTAATGGCAGTGAGTGGCGCGGTAAATTTTAGATTGTTTCTAGTGGATTCTACCAGAGGGCCACCGGCTAAAATAAACAAAAAGCTGGGTAGAAAAGTAAAATAAGTGACCACCAGCGCTCCAGCGATACCGCACATTAAGGGCGTTGCTGTCTCTATGGGTAATTGACCCCAGCCTGCTAAAAAGCCTACGAAAGTGACGATCATAATTAATGGGCCGGGTGTGGTTTCGCCTAAAGCTAAACCATCGATCATCTGGGGCGCAGTTAGCCAGTGGTAATGCTCTACTGCGCCCTGGTAGACATAAGGCAGTACTGCATAAGCGCCACCAAATGTGAGTAAGGCGGCTTTGGTAAAAAACCAGCCCATTTGCGTTAGTGCGCCGTTCCAGCCGAAGTGAATCGTTAAGTAGCTCATGACACTCGTCCACAAAAACAAGCCTACTGCGATGATTTTAAATAATTGACTCCAACAAAATTTAGCGTGTTCTGGAATGGGGCTATCGTCATCAATCAGAGCTGGGCCGAAACTTTTTTTGGTTGAACTATGCCCACCGCCCATCGCAAACTTATCAGGAGCAAAGCGTCCCCCTAAAATACCAAGACTAGCAGCGATCAAGACGATTAACGGAAACTCTGCATGCAATACAAAGCTAGCGAAAAAAGCCAATGCCGCTAAACTCCATAGCAAGTTATTTTTTAAAGCGCGTGAGCCAATACGATAAGCTGCAAACAGTACGATGGCGGTCACGGCAGGCTTAATGCCATAAAGTACGCCGGCAACCGCCGGTAAATGGCCATAACTGAGATAAACCCAGCTGAGTAAGATGAGTAATAACAAAGAAGGTAGGATGAATAGTAAACCTGCAACTATGCCGCCCCAAGTTTTGTGCATTAACCAGCCCAAATAAATAGCGAGTTGTTGCGCTTCAGGGCCCGGCAATAACATGCAGTAATTGAGGGCATGTAAAAAACGCTGTTCTGAAATCCAGCATCGTCGCTCAACCAATTCTTGATGCATGATAGCAATTTGTCCAGCAGGCCCACCAAAGCTTATAAAGCCAAGTTTGAACCAAAAGCGCAAAGCAGTACTAAAACTAATAGGGTCAGGTGAGTTCATCAGTCTTTATCACCGAATGATTTAACGATACGTATTAACTCAATAGGGTTAACAGGCTTAACTTTGTAAGCATCTGCGCCAGCTTCCATGCCCATGTCTACATTCCTTTGTTGCCCATGACCTGAAATCAAGATGACATGGCAAGGATTGGCGCTGGATTTGATTTTTTGACATAAACTTATGCCATCGATCTCTCCCGGCATTTCCACGTCTGATAAGACAACGTCAGGCTGCAGTTCTTGAAATTTTTTAAAAGCGTCTACACCATTTTTAGCTTCAAGCACTTCAACTTGAGGTTCCCGTATAAAAGTCCTGCGAAATAACTCGCGTATCTGCTCATTATCTTCAACAATTAATAACTTAATTTTTTTCTCTGTCATTAGTAAGTTGTTATGTTATTTGACTGGAAACAATAATCGAAAATTACTGCCCTTGTTGGCTTGAGATGTACTAGATTCAACCACAATATGACCGTCTAAATCATGTACCATGCCATTGACGGTATAGAGTCCTAGACCTGTGCCTTTATCAATTTCTTTGGTAGTGAAGAACGGATCAAAAATATGTTTAATTACGCTAGCTTTTAAACCGCTGCCATTATCAGAAACACTTAACTCTATAAAGTCAGCTTTTATGTCTTGAGCACAGCTCGTGCAAATACCTTCATGCGACATTATTTTTTTGAGTGAAATAGTTATTTCACCGGTCTGATTAGGCATGGCATCGCGGGCATTAACCAATAAGTTGGTTAAAATTTGCCCCAAATGAGTGGCGTCTATTTGAATATTACAATCATGGTCTAAATCAGTATTAACTTGACAGGTCTTTCTTAAGCCCGGACGTAGCATAATTAATATTTCGTCTATAACGTCGATTGTTGGCCTTACTTCTATGGCTTTATCAACCGGATGTCTGCTCGAATACGACATCATTTTTTGAATTAGCTTCATTGCATGTAGGCTTGCGGTATTAATTTGTTGGCTATTAAATAACAAATCTTTTTTCAAGCTTTCATCTTGATAGGCTAGCGCCGCTGTTGTGTTTAAACCGTTATAACCCACTATAGAAACTAAAATATTGTTAAAGTCATGAGCAATCCCAGAGGTGAGGCGAGTCACGCTTTCAAGTTTTTGCATTTGATAAACTTGATTAGTCAGGGTTAATTGCTGATTAACTGAGGCTTTATGCTCTTCAATCTTAGCTTGTAATTTATCATGGGTCAGCTTTAAGAGGCTATCAGTCTGCAGTTTTTCCTGTTGGATAAAGCGATAACGGTCGGTTAAAAACAAGGTCAACACTAATAATTCACATGCTGAAGCAATCTGCAAGGTGTTGAGCGAATAAATCTTGAAGTTCAATGAGAGAATCCCAACAGAATGTAGTTCAGTTAAGATAATGCCAAGGCAGAGTATAGAAAAGCCTAGGCATAGAAAATAGGCGTTTCGTTGTTTTTGTAAAGCCGCTATAACGGTGGTTGTTAAAATAAAAACTGCAGTAATAAAGTGCAGGATGTTAGTGGATTTTGCCCATGTGAAGTCGAATGCCAGCAAAAAAGGAATTGTAAGATTGATGGCTATGAGGAGTTTAAAGATCAAATCAAATCGGGGTATGATCCGTTGAGTATCGAGCAGTCGATTTATAAACAGTAAATGCGCCGTTAAGGTTATTGCGCCAAAGTCTAATACGCCTGTTTGCGTTAAATACGGAAAATTTGGCCAAGTAAATTCAGCGCCTAAGCCTCGATAAGCTATGAATACCAAAGCAATGAAAATAATCATGCTCAGATGGATAAAATAATCTAATTCTTTTAAAAATAGTACTAGGCCCAAGTTAAATAAGCTGATAGCGAGCACAACACCAAAATAAATGGCCTGAGTGGCATAATCATTACGTTCTTTGTGTTCAAAGGCCATGGGATCCCATAATTTGGCCTCAATAAAAAAAGAGTTTGCCGATGCAACTCTTAAATAAATAACACTCTGGCTGTGTGCAGGGAATTGCACGGGAAAAGCAAAGATTTTACTTTGATAAGCACGGTTTTCAAAGGGTCGTGCAAAGCCGGTATGAATGGTTTGAATATTTTTATCGTTAATCTGCCAATAAAAGTCTACGTATTTCAGTAAAGGGTAATCAAGCTCAATGATTTTTTCTTGTGGTTGATCACTGCTATTGTCGATAATTAAACGCAGCCAATAAGCCGATGATGTGAAGGATAAATTGATAGATTCTTGTTTTGGAAAATCGGTTTTAAACTGCGAATTTTGAACATCTGCAAGACTAAGTTGTTGGCTGGCATCTTCTAAAATACCTAGGTAGTTAGTCAGTGAGACTGAAGGTTGCAAACTTTTATTAAGATCTAAACTATCATTCGCTAGGCTAACTGAGCATTGTGTTATCAGCATTAAAAAAAATAAGCGAATAATGTGTTGTTTCATATTGCTCTAAAAAAATAAGGGTGTTTGGAGATCATAGCTAAGTTCAGGTTATAAAGAAAAATAAATATTGTCTATTAACCTTGTTTTGCCTAATTTGGCAGCGGCTAATATGACGATATTTTTATCTTGTTTAGTCGCTGGACTTAAATCATCACTGCAACAAATAGTAAAATAATCCGTTGTGAAGCCAGCTGTTTTTAAGCAGAGTAGCGCCTGCTGTTCAATATCAGCAAAACATTGCTGACCTTTTAAAATGGCTGCTTGGGCGTGACATAAGCTTTGATAGAGTTGCGGAGCTATTTGTTTTTCTTGATTTGTTAAATAGTTATTTCTTGAACTCATGGCTAAGCCATTGCTTTCTCTTTCGGTATTGACCCCTATCAATTCAATAGGGAAATTAAAATCCCTAATCATGGTTTGGATAACGGTAAATTGTTGAAAGTCTTTTAGGCCAAACACAGCCACATCGGGCTGAGCTAGGTTAAATAACTTACAAACGATGGTGGCAACACCACTAAAGTGACCGGGTCTAAAAGCCCCGCAATAAATATCTGATAAACCTGATACCGTCACTGTTGTTAGCGCGTTGCTGGTGTATATGTCGGTAACAGAGGGTAAAAATAATAAGTCAGTATTTTCCTTGGCCAGTTTTAGCTGATCTTCGTGTTCGGTGCGAGGATAATTAGCAAAGTCTTCATTGACACCAAATTGAGTGGGGTTAACAAAGATGCTTACTACAACTTTATCAGCTTTCTGTTTGGCAATATTGACCAGCTTTAAATGACCTGCATGTAAGTTACCCATGGTAGGAACCAATGCGACGCTAAGGCCTTTTTGTTTCCATGCGCTGATAATGGAGCGCAGATTTGAAATGCTGTTAACAATAATCATGATATTAAAAACTATGCTCTGTACTGGGGAATAGGCTTTGCTTAACCGCCTGATGATAAGCGATGATCGCGTCTTCAATAGAGGCTGAGTTTTCCATGAAGTTTTTGGAAAAACGCGGACGATTACTAATGCTTATATTAAGCATGTCATAAAGTACCAGCACTTGTCCGTCACAATGCACGCCAGCACCGATGCCAATAACCGGTATGCTAAGTTGTTCGCTAATGTCTTTTGCAAGAGCGGCGGGGACGCATTCTAATACCAATAGCGATGCACCGGCGTCTTGGAGTTGATGGGCTTCGCTAAGGATTCTTTGTGCATCAGCTACTGTTTTACCTTGAACTTGATAACTGCCTAATTGATTAATTAATTGCGGCAATAATCCTAGATGACCACAAACGGGAATGCCTTGCTCAACTAAAAAACGCACGGTTTCTAAGCGCGCACCTTCGAGTTTGATCATTTGTGCTCCGCCTAGTTGTATGAGTTTGGCGGCATTCTTTGCGGCAATAACAGGCGTTGAATAACTCATAAAGGGCAGGTCGGCAATGACCACTGCGCGTTGCTTTGCTTGGCTAACGCAACGAGTATGATAAATCATGTCATTGATAGTAACGGGCAGAGTGCTTGCCTGTCCCTGGATAACCATGCCTAAGGAATCACCCACCAATATGGCGTCAACACCTGCCTTGTCAATTAAGCTGCTAAAACTAGCATCATAAGCCGTTAAACATGTTATTTTCTCGCCAGCTTGCTTCATGGAAAGCAAGTTATTAATACTTAAAGGCTTAGTGGTGAGGTCTTGGCTTGTGTACTTCATGTTAATCGAGTTTTTTTAGTCCTGCTAAAGGGCACTGGCTAAGCAAATCAGCAAGGGCGCCATGACCAGGTACTTGTAAGTCTGGAGCAATTTCATGTAAGGGATATAAAACAAAGGCGCGATCAGTGATGCCTGAGTGAGGGACGGTCAAATCGGGTAGGTCGATGATTTGATCGTTATATAATAATATGTCTAAATCCAGTGTTCTAGCACCCCAGCGCTCAGTTTTTCTAATTCTGCCTTGAGCGTTTTCTATGGTTTGTAGGGCACGTAATAACACCATCGGTAATAACGTAGTTTCTACAGCTATCACTGCGTTATAGTAATCGGGCTGATCTTGAGGCCCCATGGGAAAACTGTAATATAAGCTGGAAAAGGCCAGTTCGCGTATGCCTTTGAGTGCACGGATTGCCGTGCGTCCAGTTTTTATTTGTGAGGCAGGGTCGGCAAGGTTACTACCCAAGCCGATATATGCAATAGCAGTTTCAGGGCGATTCATGGTTATTCCTAAAGTGACAAAAACAAGCGCAAGGCACTCAAAACCTAGGGTGTTAAGCTTCGGTTTCGGCAGATTTTACCTTAGTTCTTCCTCGGTAATTTCTTTTTCGGGCGGGTTTGCTATTGGCAGCTTTTCGTGGTGGCGGTTGAGTCATTTTTCGTTGTTCGTTGTCATCGGCGAGTTGATAATTTCCCCACCATGCGGCTACTTCTGGGTCAGCTCCACCTGTTTCTGCACGTAGCAAAAGGAAATCATAAGCGGCTCTAAAGCGTGGATGAGTGATTAAGCGACTAGGCTTGGAACCATAGCGAGCATTAAACTTAGGTTGTAAGCTCCAGACTTCTCTCATGGCTAAAGTTATGTGCCTAGGTAGTGCTGTGCTTTTAACTTGTCGGCTAATAATTTCATTAGCAGCTTCTTGATAGGCGATAAACTCAATGGCGCCTTTATGTATTTTTTGTTTCGCTAGAATCTGCACAGACTCCCACAAAAATGCAGAAAATAAAAAATAAGCAGTGACTGTTTTGCCGCCAGCAATACGTTTGTCGGAGTTAGCTAAGGCCTTAGCTAAAAGTAAGCGTGGAAAGTCATGCTCTTCAAGGGATAAGGTTTGTTCTGTAGATGGGAATAGTATTTGAAAAAGACCATAATGCCTTAACATTTCGAAGGTTTGCAGAGCATAACCGAACATGAATAGTTTTAAGGTTTCATCGTAGAGTCGGGCAGAGGGGATGCGAGATAATAACTCTGCAACTTTGTGCATCGCCGTTGCACAATCAGGGTGCAAGTTAAAGCCCAGTTTAACGGCAAAACGCACGGCACGTAACATGCGAACAGGGTCTTCACGAAAACGTGTTTCTGGGTCACCTATTAAGCGCAGTGTTGCGGCTTTATGGTCAGTCATGCCGCCTACATAATCGACGACTGAAAAATCTTTGATATTGTAATAAAGGGCGTTGACAGTAAAGTCTCTACGCCAAACGTCTTCTTCAATCGTGCCATAGACATTGTCTCTCAATAAGCGACCTTCCTTGTTTAGCACTTGTTCGTCATTTTGAGCTTCACCAGGACCTCTAAAGGTAGCTACTTCGATAACTTCTCTACCAAAATGTACATGTGCAAGGCGAAAACGTCGGCCTATGAGTCGGCAGTTACGAAATACTTTTTTAATGTCTTCAGGTTCGGCATTGGTGACTACATCAAAGTCTTTAGGTTCTCGGCCTAATAATAAATCGCGCACACAGCCACCTACAAGGTAGGCATCGTAGCCTTCCTTTTGTAGTTTGTACAAAACCTTGAGTGCGTTGTCGCTGATTTGGCGGCGTGAAATATTGTGCTCAGATCGCGGATAGATTTTGACTTTTGTGGTGACAGGTTCAACGCTCTCTTTGGTTGATGTCAGCAGTTTTTTAAAAAAGTTTAAAATATTGTTATTCCTGTTTGTTTTCTGTTATAGCGCAATCATATCATTAGATACTGAGTATGCTATCATCAATCTTGTTTTCTTTTCTTTTACATTAGCCTTTTGAATATAGTAAAATCAATCCACTGATTTTTACAAGTACCGATTGTACAATAAAAAAATAAAACATCAGGCAACCATTTTTTAAAACTCCTAGTTATCATTTACGTACCGGACGGTGTAGTCATGTTCAAAAAGATTCTTAATGCCTTAATTGACCAGCCAGTATTAACCAGTGTTTTTGTAACAGATTTTTTTATTCTTTTGTTTCATAGACCACCTTTCTTATTTTCTCTAGTAATGCTGGGCTCGTTAATGGCAATGTGCATGTATTTCGGCCAAAAACTAGCATTATTCAAATCTTAATTGTCCTCAAGTATAAATCAAGAGCAAAAGTCAGGCCGCGATACTCTATCGGCACCTGGCTTTTGGCGTCGATTAGCAGCACAAGTTTATGATCTATTGCTGCTGATTGCAGTATTATTCCTCGCAACAGCTCTCCTTCTCCCTTTGACTGCTGGCATGGCAGTCAATGATCATCAGGTACTGATCTATCGCCTGTACTTAGTTACCATCAGTTTTCTTTTTTATGGTTGGTTTTGGACCCATGGTGGCCAAACTTTGGGTTTACGTGCCTGGAAATTAACGGTACTTACCAAAGACCAAAAAACACTCAACTGGACTCAAGCCTTAGTTCGCTTTGCAACCGCTAGCATTGCTTTGGGCTTTTTCGGTTTAGGATTTTTATGGATCTTGATAGATAAAGATCGTCGTGGCTGGCATGACCATTTATCAAAAACCGCCGTGTTTTTTGATCCAGCAGCAAAAAAGTAGTTTGTTATTGTTTTATCTTTCCCGCGCTGTGGGACAGAGGCTGTGAAAGTATTCTTTTTATTCCCCTCTTTAGCAAAGAGGGGTTAGGGGAGATTTGTACTATTAAAAAATTATTATTAAATATCAGTAGTCTATGATTTAAAAAATCCCCCTCGATCCCCCT
>CAIZMK010000273.1 GCA_903934035.1 uncultured Methylococcaceae bacterium | reverse complement strand
CGCTATCGCTAACCCGACCTGTCATAAAAGCTTAATTAATCCAAAGCTTATTCGATGATTAATACTAAAAAAGACTTAACAGCTCAAATTAAATATTTGGTAGGCTTTTTAAAGCCATAACTGGTTCTATTAAGATCCAGATTAAGCTTATTGATACCTAAACCGCTCATATTAATGTCTCGATAGAGCTTATAGATACCTAAACCGCTCTTATTAATGTCTCGATAGAGCTTATTGATACCTAAACCGCCCTTATTAATGTCTCGATAGGGCTTATTGATACCTAAACTGCTCTTATTAATGACTCTATAGGGCTTATTGATATCTAAACCGCTCTTATTAGGGTCTCGATAGGGCTTGTTAAAGCTATGGCCGGTCTTGTTAAGGGCTTAATAGATATTTAATAAGATGTATTATTCATCAATGCTCGCCATTTTCCACTGACCAGAGCTATACAGGTCATGGTTTCTTTTAAAAGGCTCCACATGACAATATTCCCAGTGGCCATAGAGTTGTCCGATATTATTATAAAGGCTACGCGTCATCACAATGATCGGCACATAGGTATAAAGCCCAAACTTATCATAACCCTGTTTTTTTAGAGTGTTTAAAACAGGACGGATTAAAGTCAGATACATAAAAAACAGTGTAGCGAAACTCAGCAACCAAAACCAATAAGAGTAGAAACCGAGCAAAAACGTGCCTATCCAAATGGCATGATTACGTAAATGATAAAATGCTGCTGTTAAATCAGCCTGAGCTATTCGGCCAGTACCTCTGCCATATAAAAAATACTGTTTGGCTAATTTTTTTAAGTTAGGTCTAGGGCGCCAAGATATGACTGCCTTTGAAGCCAGCGCTACTTTAAAGCCTAGTGCTTTGGCTTTTTGGGCAAATAGTGTGTCTTCGGCAGTATATAGCCATTCTGGATAACCCCCCGTCGCTGCCCAAAGACTTTTTCTAAACGATGAGTTTCTACCATGAAATACTCGATCTTCTTCATTGTTGGAATTGCCCGATGTCGATAAAGCTCCGGCAAATAATTCAAATGAGTTAACAGATTCGATCTTACGAACCCCAGAAACTGCAGCAAAATCCGGGTTGTCTAATAGTGGTTTTACTAATTCTTCAAGCCAGGTTGATTCTGGGTGACATCCTCCATCGGTTGCCGCAATAATACTGGTGTTAGCGTGAGCAATGGCAATATTACGTCCCCGAGCAATATTTACACCTTTAGCAACAATATAATGAATGCTGGGATTATTGTTTTTGTAATCTTGTAAGACTTCTAAAGTGCCATCGGTTGAGCCGCCATCTACGATAATTATTTGCTCAGCTTTGTGGGTCTGTGCTAAAAAATCATCCAATAAGTTTTTGATGCTATTTACTTCGTTTAAAACCGTAGAAATTATCGCAATGGTTTCAGTTTGCATAGCTATACTCCAGTGTTACAGTAATAAATAAAGTCAAAAAATAGTTTTTGTTAGTTGTAAAGACTAGCTCAAATCTTTAGTGATCTAAATGCCTTCCCTTAAGCTTTTGTAGGCCGGAATAAGGCTTTTCGAGCGTAAGAGACTGTGAAAGTATTCTTTTTATTCCCCTCTTTAGCAAAGAGGGGTTAGGGGAGATTTGATCTATTAAAAAAATTATTATTAAATATCAATAATCTATGGCTTAATAAAATCCCCCTCGATCCCCCTTTTACAAAGGGGGAAGCTAAAGTCATAATACTTTCACAGTCTCGGTAAGCGAGTAAAGCGTTTCCGGCATCTACATGACTCCTGTGCCGGAAACGCCACCACGCGCTACGCTAGCATGGTCTTATTTCGGCCTACAATAAGTTCAACTATTACTTAACTTAGGATAGTAACGTGATAAGGCGGTACTAAACCCATCAACGAATCATAAAGAGTAGTCAAAATAATCACCATCCAAACCGCTTCTGAACCAATTGTCAACGGTTCCAGAACTCAGTGGAAATGCGCTGTGGATTTGATAGCGATTGCCCTGAGAGAGTTGCGCTTCGTAACCTAGTTGTGTAAATAATGCCTTAAGCTGTGGTGATGCCACTTCCAAATTTGCCCAAGAAATACCTTGATTTCGCCACTGCTCAATTAAAAGTGCCAGCAATGTTCGCAAGCAGGTTTGATCGCGTTGAGGATAAAAGACATCTCTTAACACTACCATGCTAACCGAGTCGGAAAAATGTTGAACATGCCAAATAGCATAGCCGCGCAGTGTAGAAAAACTATCATACAAAGCACTTAAATGAAGCTGACAAGTAGGTGCGTCGAACAATCGCCAGTTTAGATAAGCGCTACTACGTTCAAGACAAGAATGATAGCCGTGTTTTTCCCGTTCCCATAGTTGATCAAATTGTTCGTCGCAATAGAAACATTCCTTAAGATAAAAACTGGGTTGTGCCCGAAGTTTAGTATCTCTAACTTGTAATGATAAATCTAATAGTCTCCCTAGCCATGAGCCTAATAGTTTCCCAAAGCGTTTGATTAACGAGCCTTGAAAGCTTACCCGTAAACTGAAAAAATCATTACTTATGCCACCGACTTCAATATAGCCGAGTTTCTTATAAGCTTTCTGGGTAATAATTCCAGCCGTAGTGCTGCCGGTAACCGAAGCAAACTGACTACTATGGTAGATTAAATGGCTAGCTAGACCTTGTCCTCGGTACTGTTGAGCTACGCTAGTATTGGCACAAAAGGCAATAAAGGTTGATTGGCCATTAAGCCACCACGGCTGTGCAAACATAGCGCGAAAACCGATCAAGCGGCCATTATGTTTAATGCCTACCCCAATTCCTGGTAAGTTTTTTTGCCAAGGGTTGTGAGCAAAGCGTTGTTTAAACCACTGCTCAATAGAATCTGGTTGAACTTTAAATTCTTCGAAGCTATCAACGGCAAGCTGAATGCATTCAGGAATATGTTCCTCAGATAAAATTACGTAGCTGAATGATTGTATAGATTTAGTAGGTTTAATAGGGTATTTCGATAATTCTTTCATTTCAATTAACCTATTAATGAAGTCGTTTTATAGAGGTAAAAGTTGAGGGCGTCGGTGAATAATTCAAACTAAGGTAAGGTCCAGTAATTTATAAGATGTGCTAAACGCTAGTGGTGCAGATTGCAACGATCTGCTCATTTAGGGTGGGCAGGAGTTCTATCGTTTGCCCATCTTTTGTCGATATAAAAGGTGGGTAGAAAAGTGCCCGCTCTATCTGCTGGCTATCTAGTTTTAATTATGAGTGTACTATATCAGCGAAATAGATGTTTACTTAACAATTAATTTTGATATGCATATTCTTTTTGGTGATAAGGTTAAGCTTTTTCAGGTCTGACAAGCGCAAATCATTTGGCTATTTTAGGGTAATGTCGCTACTAACAAGGCCGCTTTTTTTATTAGGCAAAGTTAAAATAATTGAGGACTTACCAAGACATGCGCATTTGCGTGGAGCAAGTGCTACCAATTCCTTATTAATTATAAGTGTAATTTAAGGGGTAAATAGTGCCTCTAATCGAGGGTTTGATAATTATTTAATTACCTATAATCTATATCAAAATATTTATGGCCTGTTTATGGCGATTTTTGTAACGTCAGTCATAGGTCACTAAGATTTATATTATAAAATTCATTGATCTTTTTTAAGGAAGCTTTTTTCTCTATATCACAGCGCTATAAATTAAATTAATTTAGCGCTAATGCATTGACATTAAAGTCAAAAATCTAACATCTAACACATTGACTATTGATGTATTGATAATCCTATTAAACGCCTAGTTTGATTAGTATTTCTCTGAGTTACACCTATCACTCGTTAAGCAAGCATTGGGTTATGAATGCTATTTAACAGTTTTTATAATTTAAGGCTCTCGTTTTGCAAAAAATATTTAATCTAAAAGTCACTCAAAAATCCTTATTTATTACGTTAAGCCTGTTATTTATTTTAGTTTTAAGTGCTTTTTTAGTTTCAGAATCAAATATCCAAAATAGAATTATAAAAGATGGCTTTGATCATCAATTAAGCTTTTTCCAGCAAATCAATAATATCCGTAAATTAACGAACGAGAGTTTCCGGGATCTATTGCTTTCTAATGCAGAATATAGTAATGACTTAAATCGTAGTGCGGATACTCAAGTTAATAATCATACGATTCGTATAGAACGTATTAAACAAACTATTAGCGAATTAAACTTATTAATTAATTCCTATGTTGCTAATGACAAAGAGTCTTTTGATCAAAATGCTACTAGCGACTTTTTGCAGGCAAAAGAACGATTATTCGAGCAAGGTATATTCCCTGTCTTAGTTTTGTTAGAAAACAATCAGCCTGAAAAAGTAGCCATTCATTTAGCTAAAATCTCAGAGCCTTTGTTCTTAGATATTCTGAAATTAGAAGATAACTTAATAGAAAAACAACAACCTGAATATAATAAGCTTTTAGATACTAGCTTTAATGACATAAATACAACAGATAAGCTAATCGCCTTTTGCTTAGGTATTTCATGCCTACTTCTTTTGCTTTTAAATAGCACTATCAGACGGTTTTTTAAGCAATTTGAAGCAGTATCTTTACGCTTAAAACACATATCTAAAGGCTCATTCGATTTCAATATTGCTTTTGATGAAGGTGATAAGGAATTAGCTATTCTCTCAAGTACACAGCATGAGCTCTTTAAAGTAATCTCCTCTTTGCAATTACAAATCGAAGTATTAACTCAGGCTAGCTACGAGGGTGATCTTACACGACGCCTTGTTACTGAAGCTTTTGAAGGTGATTGGCTGAAACTGGTCGTTGGATTAAATACTATTCTTGATCAATCACTTGAGCCCATCACTATACAGAAAAATGCAATTCAAAAAATAGCGGAAGGTAACCTAAATGCTCATATCTCCGATGAATTTAAGGGGGAGCATAAAGATATTAGAGATGCCATTAATAAAATTTCAGAAACTTCTAATCTAGCTATCATTGAAATTGAATCGCTCATTAAATCGATACAAGAAGGTGATCTTAAATGCCGCATAAATCATAATCGTTTTAATGGTGATTGGCATATTATTTTAGAAAGCTCTAACTTGATTTTAGACGCAGTCTTGGAGCCTATTTCTGTCAAGACAGCGACCCTGCAAATGATGGCGGATGGAAAACTAACGGCACAAATTAGGGATGAGTTTAAGGGAGAGCATAACACCATTAAAAATTCGATTAACCGCATTGCCGGTATCGCTGAATCAGCACTAAAAGAGTTTGATGATCTAATTGTTGCCTTTGAAATGGGTGATTTTGAAAAACGTGCCAATGCTGATCAATATTTAGGTGATTGGAATAAAATCATGGAAGGTGTTAATCGCATATTAATAAGTGTGGATAAGACAACTAAGGAAATTAAATCGCAAAATTGGATAAAAACTGGATTGACTGAACTGGCTGATCACATTCAAGCTGATCAGCAACTAACTGATCTAGTGCATCAAATATTAAATTATTTAGCACGTTATATTGATGCTCAATTGGGTGCGATTTACGTCTGGGATAATAATGAACACTCCTTATCTTTAGCGGGTAGTTATGCTTATGAACTCCGTAAAAATGTTTCTAATCGATTTTTATTAGGTGAAGGTTTAGTTGGACAAGCTGGTCTAGAAAAAAGACTGATTTCAGTAAATGACTTGCCTGAAGATTATGTGAAGATAAGTTCAGGTTTAGGTGCTATGCAGCCAAAAAACTGTCTGGTTATGCCTTTAATCTACGATGATCAATTAAAAGGTGTTATTGAGCTTGCCAGTTTAAATGAGTTTGATGCTATTGCACTTGAATTTATAAAAACGGCTGCTAAAAATATTGCTATAGCCTTACATACTACAGAAAATAAAAGTCGAACTTTAACGCTGTTGCAGCAAACACAAGAACAATCAATGCAATTGCAACTTCAACAAGAAGAGTTGCAACAATCTAATGAAGAATTAGAAGAGCAAGCGCAGTCTCTGAAGTTTAATGAAGAAAAAATGAGTACTCAACAAGAGGAACTAAGACTAAGTAACCAAGAGCTAGAAGTTCGTACCCAGAGATTGGAGCAGCAACGTAATGAAATTACTGATAAAAATGCTGACTTAGAACGCGCACAAATTAACTTGCAGAATCAAGCCGATGAGCTTGCAATAGCGTCTAAATATAAGACTGAATTTCTGGCTAATATGAGCCATGAGTTACGAACTCCGTTAAATTCTATGCTGCTTTTATCACGATCATTAGCTGATAATCGTGATAATAACCTTAGCGAAAAACAAATATTAGCTGCTAAAACCATGTATCAGAGTGGTGAAGATTTGCTTAATATTATTAATGACATACTTGATTTATCAAAAATCGAGTCTGGTCATGAAGAGGTCATTTTTTCTGAAATCATTTTAGCCGATCTTGCACATTCACTTAATTCATTATTTAACCATGTTGCAAAAGACAAAGGCATTGCTTTTAATGTGCTTGTTGACGATCAGTTGCCTAAGGCTATTTATAGCGATAGACAACGTCTAGGGCAAATTATCCGGAATTTGTTATCAAATGCATTTAAATTTACTTCACAAGGCAATATTAATCTAAAAATATCGCCACCTGATAAGACCGAACAATTCAACAGCCAAACATTGCAGGACTTAGCAAATCCTTTGACGGATATTATTTCTTTTTCAGTGGCAGACACAGGTGTTGGTATTGCTGAAGATAAGCTACAACATATCTGGGGTGCTTTTCAACAAGCTAATGGCTCAATAAGTAGAGAATATGGTGGTACTGGTTTAGGGCTGATTATTTCACGCGAATTAGCAAAATTACTGAATGGCGAAATTCATTTGTCTTCAGAACTGAATAAAGGATCTACTTTTACACTTTATTTACCTGTTGTTTCTGCTCAGCAAAAATCAGCTGAAGCGGCCCAGAGTGACAAAAGCAATTTAAGTTATTTACGAGAATTAAATAACGAGATTGTTAAAGATACGCCATCATTATTGAAGCGTATCGCAGATGATAGAGATAATCTTGCCGAGGATGAAGGTGCAATATTAATCGTTGATGATGATCCGATATTTGCTCAGATATTGGCTGATTTGTGTCGAGAACAAAATTTTAAATATTTAGCTAGTCCAACTGCCGAAGAAGCCTTAGAACTATTAAATACTTACAATATTATCGGTGTCAAATTAGATATGCAATTGCCTGTGCGTGATGGTTGGTCAGTGTTAACACGGATTAAAGAACGATTAGAAACCCAACATATTCCAGTTTATGTCATATCGGCGGATGAGCGAAACAAACGAGCCTTGTATTATGGAGCTGTAAACTTTTTACAAAAACCAGTGGCGATTGAAGAACTAAGAAGTGCCTATGAAAGTGTCAATGATATTCTTGAAAAGCCAATCAAAAATATACTGTTGGTGGAAGATGATGATGTTTTACGCCAAGCAGTGTATGAATTACTTGATGCGGGCGATGTATCTATTCAAGCAGTATCAAATGGTCGTTCTGCATTAGAGCTTATTTTAAAAGGTAATCTGAATTTAATTGTTCTGGACTTAGGTCTACCTGATATGTCGGGCTTTGACTTATTGAATAGAATATTTGAGCATGAACATCTAAATATACCTCCTGTTATTATCTTTACGGGTAGGGACTTAACACGTGAAGAATACGAGGTTTTGCAAAAATATTCTGCACGAGTTGTTATAAAAGGTGTGCGCTCAAATGAACGTTTAGTTGAAGAGGCTGCCTTGTTCTTGCATCGCCGTGTTGCTGATTTGCCAGATCATACTCGTAAAATGTTAGCGTCTGTACGTGATTCTGAAGCCGTATTTTCTAACAAACATATTTTATTAGTTGATGATGATATTCGTAATATTTTCTCACTTTCCGGCATCTTGGAAGATCGTGGTATCAGCGTTATGATTGCTAAGAATGGGCAAGAGGCTTTAGATAAACTCAGTAAAAACGCTCATATTGATATGGTACTCACTGACATTATGATGCCTGTCATGGATGGTTACGAGTTGATCAATAAAATTCGAGAACAAAATCGCTATACCAATTTGCCTATACTTGCTTTAACTGCTAAAGCGATGAAAGAAGATAGAGAGCGTTGTTTGGAAATAGGTGCATCAGATTACATTTCAAAACCGATAGATGTTGATCGTTTGTTCTCACTGTTACGGATTTGGTTGTATCGATAATTTAGAGGATAGGGGAGAACAAAGTGACTCTATGTGAATTAGAGTGGGTAATCCTAGTGACCTCTTATGCAATGGATACAATATTTTATTGTAGTGACGACAGGTCATGGCCGGCTTATCAAGGTTTGCATTAATTGCGTAGATCGGGTTAGCAATAGCGTAACACAACATTCTATAGGCTATTTTATCGGTTTACGCTATTGAAACTGTGAAAGTATTATGAATTTAGCTTCCCCTTTGTAAAAGGGGGATCGAGGGGGGATTTTATTAAGTCATATATTATTGATATTTAATAATAATTTTTTAATAGATCAAATCTCCCCTAACCCCTCTTTGCTAAAGAGGGGAATAAAAAGAATACTTTCACAGTCTCTATTGCTAACCCGATCTACATATAACATCAGAATTATTAATATATGCATCGATATTACAACCTTTAAAAGCCAATGAAAGACGTTGAAGATTTTGAAGTATTACAGCTATTATCGGCCATTGAATATCGCTGGGGTTATGATTTTACAGACTATGCCCGTTCGTCTATTAAACGGCGAATACGTAATACTATGATTCGACATGGTATTAAATACATTAGCGAACTCACGCCTAAAGTACTACATGATCAGTCATTTTTTCAGGATATGGTCAAAGATTTCTCTATTACGGTCACTGAAATGTTTCGTAATCCATTAGTTTGGAAAGCTTTGCAGACTGAGGTTTTTCCAGTTTTACGTACTTGGCCTTATTTTAAGATTTGGCACGCAGCTTGTGCTACCGGAGAAGAGGTTTATTCGATGGCCATACTTCTAGATGAAGCTGGTTTATTGGATCGCGCAACAATTTATGCTACTGACTTCAATGATATTGCTTTGCAAAAAGCAAAAGACGGTGTTTATCCAAAGAAAGTGATGCAAAAAGCTAAAGACCATTATCAAGCCGCTGGCGGCGCGGCTTGTTTAAGTGAATATTACTACGAAGATGGTGAAGTGGTCAGAATGAAAAAGAAATTGCGCGATCACATCGTTTGGGCTAATCACAATCTTACGGTTGATAGAGTCTTTGGCAAAATGAATCTGATTCTCTGTCGCAATGTACTCATTTATTTTACTCAGCCCTTGCAAAATAGGGTTTTAGAAATGTTTTCTGCCAGCCTGACACAAAATGGATTTTTGTGTTTAGGTGATAAAGAAACCTTGGATTTTACTAGCGTTAGTTCTTTTTATCAGCCCGTCGTTTCAGAAAAAAGAATTTACCGTTACATTAATTTTGATAGCCTACAATTAATAACCCCTTATGAATAATCCTATAAAAATACTGATTGTTGATGACGTCCCTGCCAATCTAATTGCAATTGAAGCCGTTTTACATGAAGTAGAAGCTACCCTATTATTAGTTGAGAGTGGTGAAAAAGCGCTTGAAGTTTTAATGTCAGAAAATGAATGTCCTGCGTTAATAATATTAGACGTCCATATGCCTGCTATGGATGGCTTTGAACTCGCATCGATTATTCGCCAACGCTATAAGCATGTGCCTATCATTTTCTTATCAGCCGTCGCTACCGACATTAATCATGTTCATAAGGGTTATGAAACAGGGGCGGTTGATTTTATAACTAAACCCTTCAACTCAATGGTGCTGTGTGCAAAAGTTCGAGTATTTTTGGAACTACACCGTTACAGATTACAATCGCTACAATTGCAAGAAATAGAAAAATTAGCTTTTTATGATCCACTGACTAAATTGCCAAACCGCAGACTATTCGTGGATAGACTCAATCAAAGTATGGCTAGAATTGACCGAAATGCTGGCATGTTAGCGGTATTGTTAATTGATTTAGATGGTTTTAAATTGATTAATGATGTCTATGGTCATGAAATTGGTGATCAATTCCTAATCTTAATTAGTCAAAAAATTAAATGTTCGGTCCGAGAAACTGATACGGTCGCTCGCTTAGGTGGAGATGAATTTATTGTCTTATTAGAAGGTATTGAAGGGCAAGAATGTGCTCAATACCCAATTCATAATATTTTAAAATCTTGCTCTGAATCGATCACTATTAATAATTTGACCTTAAAACTATCTGCCAGCATCGGTGCTAGTAGTTTTGTTAAAAATTTAGATATCGATGCTAGTCAAATAATTCGTCAAGCCGATCAATCTATGTATATAGCCAAAAAATCTGGGAAAAATCAGTTTCACTGGTTTGATGAGAGGTATGATAATTTGGCAAATGGAGAAAATGAAATGATTGCCCAAATTATTTCTGGCATTGATCGTAATGAGTTTCTGATGTATTACCAGCCTATAGTCAATATGAAAAGTGGTGAATTGCTTGCTGTAGAGGCTTTGATACGTTGGCAGCATCCAATTAAAGGATTATTACAGCCAGCAGCATTTCTTCCGTTTATCAATATGCATCCTGTTAATATTGAGTTAGGTAAGTGGGTGATAAGGAAAGTTTTGGAGCAATTATATCGCTGGCAATTAAGTGGATTATCAATTAAAGCTCATATCAACGTAGATGCAATACATATTAGTCAGAGCGATTTTTTAGATAATTTGAAGCATAGTTTGAGTTTATATCCACAACTTGAAAAAGGAAAAGTAGAAATTGAAATACTTGAAACAACTGCGATTTCTAATCTGAAATATACCAATAAAATAATAAATCAATGTCAATCCTTAGGGATTAGTGTTGCCATTGATGATTTTGGTACGGGCTATTCGTCGCTCACTTATTTAAAGAATTTATCTTTTAACACTATAAAAATAGATAGAAGTTTTGTGAGTGACATGACTAACAATACTAGAGATTTGGCTATAGTAGAAAGTGTCATTATTTTGGCTCGGGCATTTAATAAAGATATTGTTGCCGAAGGAGTTAGAACTATTGAGCAAGGAAAGCTACTTTTACAATTGGGCTGTGAAGTAGGGCAAGGATTTTTAATTGCTAAACCTATGCCAGCTGAGAATATAGAAAAATGGAGTTTGGAATGGAGTCCATTTGATGAGTGGCTTGGTGCCCCTTGTATGGCATAGTATTCTATATAAGCTTGTAGGTCGTTCGACCTACAAAAAATCTTGCTCATCCTGTTATAGATGAGCTTCAATCTGAGGCTATTCGCCCCATCCCCAGCTCCCTCATATCACCAAAAAAGATATGTATATCAAAATTGATCGTTAAGTGATCTTATTTTTCGCTGATATAGTGCACCCAACATTTAAAAAACTGAACGTAGAAACAACGTTTATTGAATACAGTAAATTGTAGGTGCTAAGTGATTCCAGATATTAAAGCAGAAAACTCGACGTCATTAAAAAACAATATTACTGATCAGATTGCTCAGATAGTGCAGGGCATTCGTTTTGGGTCAGTTGAAATTGTTATTCATGATGGCAAAGTCGTGCAAATTGAACGCAAAGAAAAAATACGTTTTGATGCTAAGTAAACATAAATAATAACTAAATCGCTCTACCACAACTTCGGCGAGCAACATTAAAGTAATACAAAACTCATAAGAAAACTGACTGGATAACCGGAGGTTGAATACAAAAGGATAAACCTATGAAAAACTTTCGACGTACTGCTATAGCTAGTATTATTAATTTGACTCTATTAGGCGCAGGCAATGTTTATGCCGAAGATAATAGTGTTTTAGAAAAACGTATCCATGAATTAGAAAAACGTTTGCAACAACTGGATAAAGCCAGTGCCTTGAATAGCCCATCAATTACAGCTACTACGCCTACAGTCACTCCGGAAGTTGAAAAACTAACGCGTAAAGTAAATACTTTAGAACGTAAACTAGAAGTACAAGATGAAGTAACCACGGGTAATT